>JAXJRI010000194.1:0-16717 GCA_036310685.1 Lachnospiraceae bacterium
ATCGCGGGGTAGAGCAGTCTGGTAGCTCGTCGGGCTCATAACCCGGAGGTCGTTGGTTCAAATCCTTCCCCCGCAACTCTTAAGATACACATTCGCTGATCTAGTGAGTGTGTTTTTTTGTTGCCAATCATATGAGATAAATTTATCAAGTTAAACTCGTCAAAAAGTGTTAATTCAAGTAAAAACATGTGGAGTAAAGGAAAGATGGTGAGTATTGGGAGACCTATTGTACAGCAGCAAGCTGAGATACACTAGTTTTTTCACAATAATATAAGAAATCTTTCAAAATTTTGTTAATAATCTAACATAATAATGAAGCATGTGTGCCAGATATTGCGTAAAGGAAATGCAAAATTTAGCTATACAAGTGAAATTTTCTGAAAAAGATACATTTTTGAATTCTTCTATATGTTATATAGAAGAATGTTCCTATATAAGTACACTTCAAAACCCTATTCTGATGATTGCAGAACTAAAATGGATAAGGTAAAAAAGACGGAATCAAAGGGGTTTAGATGGATATTCTCAGTAATATTGTGGATACTGTATACAATAATGATACTCATGAAAGAATTTTGAGGGTGAATGCACAGATTATCAATTAATGACATGATATTACAGGGAATGATTCTATAAAAAAACAAAATAATCTCAACAATATTATTGCAATAGTTAAAAGATTGTGATAGAGTTAACATACATGAACAAATAATCTTTATAACTAGTAAAAAGAGAACTATCTAACTTTTGTTTTTATGGAGGATTTTTATTATGGCAAAAAGAGTTGTAATCGCTGGTGCTTGCCGTACAGCAATCGGAACAATGGGTGGCGGACTCAGCACAGTACCTGCTACAGAGCTCGGAACAATCGTAATTAAAGAAGCTATCAAGAGAGCAGGAATCAAACCTGAGGATGTTGAGTGGACTTATATGGGTAACGTTATCCAGGCTGGGAATGGCCAGAACCCAGCTCGTCAGGCTGCTGTTAATGCTGGTATCCCAGTAGAGTCTCCAGCAGTTACACTTAATGTAGTTTGTGGATCAGGTCTTGAGTGCGTTAACACAGCTGCTAAGATGATCGTTGAGGGCGAGGCTGACGTTATCGTTGCAGGTGGTATGGAGAGCATGTCCATGGCACCATATGCATTAAAGAAAGCAAGATTTGGATATCGTATGGGACATGACACAGTATACGATACTATGATCACAGATGCCCTTACAGATGCTTTCCATCAGTATCACATGGGAATCACAGCTGAGAACGTAGCTGAGAAGTGGGGAATCACTCGTGAAGAATTAGATGAGTTCTCCGTAAAGAGCCAGGAGAAAGCTTGCAAAGCTCTCGAGACTGGTGCATTCAAGGACGAGATCGTTCCTGTTGAAGTTAAATTAAAGAAGAAGACAATCGTTGTTGATACAGATGAGGGACCAAGACCAGGAACAACAATGGAAGGTCTTGCTAGACTTCGTCCTGCATTCAAGAAAGATGGTATCGTAACAGCTGGTAACGCATCAGGAATCAATGATGGTGCTGCTGCTATGGTAGTTATGAGTGAAGAGAAAGCTAAAGAGCTTGGTGTTACACCAATGGCTTACTGGGTTGACGGTACACTTGGTGGTGTAGATCCAGCTATCATGGGTGTTGGACCTATCGCAGCTACAAGAAAGGTTATGGAGAGAAATAACCTTACAGTAGACGATATGGATTTCATCGAGGCTAACGAGGCATTCGCTGCACAGTCTATCGCTGTATGCCGTGATCTTAAGTTCGACATGAGCAAAGTTAATGTCAACGGTGGAGCTATCGCACTTGGACATCCAGTAGGAGCTTCAGGAGCTCGTATCCTTGTAACACTTCTCCATGAGATGCAGAAGAATGACGCTAAGAAGGGTCTTGCTACTCTTTGCATCGGCGGTGGAATGGGTTGCGCATTAATCGTTGAGAGAGACTAATAACTAATTAGAAGTTACCAAGAAGATAAGTACTTTTGTATTTCTTTTAAAGGAGAAAATAACAATGGGATTTGTAGATTATGAAGTAGATGGACAGGTTGGAATTATCACTATTAACCGTCCAAAGGCATTAAACGCTCTGAACCCAGACGTATTACATGACCTTGAGGCAGTATTTGATGGTGTAGATCAGAATGAGGTTAGATGCCTTATTATTACAGGTGCTGGACGTTCTTTCGTAGCTGGTGCTGATATCGATGCTATGAGCAAGATGTCAAGAGCTGAGGCTAAGGCATTCTCTAAACAGGGTAATGACCTCTTCAGAAAGATTGAGTTATTCCCACTTCCTGTTATCGCTGCAGTTAACGGCTTCGCATTAGGCGGTGGCTGTGAGCTTTCTATGAGCTGTGATTTCAGACTTGCTTCTGACAAGGCACTCTTCGGACAGCCTGAGGTTGGTCTTGGAATCATCCCTGGATTCGGTGGAACACAGAGACTTGCTCGTCTGATCGGACCTGGATATGCTAAGCAGCTTATCTATACTGCTAAGAACATCAAGGCTGATGAGGCTTTAAGAGTTGGTCTTGTTAACGCTGTATACCCAGCAGAGGAACTCTTAGATCAGGCAAAGAAGATTGCTAAGAAGATTGCTTCTAACGCACCTATCGCTATCCGTGATGCTAAGCAGGCAGTTAACGAGGGACTTGAGGTTGAGAAGGATATCGCTATCACAATCGAGGAGAATCTCTTCTGCAACGCTTTTGAGTCTGCTGATCAGAGATATGGTATGGAGTTCTTCCTTGACAAGAACAAGGATAAGGTTAAAGAGCCATTCCAGAACAAATAATTAAGTTCAAGACAACATATAAACTAATAATACATAAATCATAATGCCTGAATCTCGGCTGGATTCTTTTCACCGCTCGAGAGATGAAGGGACCCAGACCGGGATGAAGGATATCTATTTTAGGAGGATTTTACAATGAAGGTTGGAGTAATTGGCGCAGGTACAATGGGATCTGGTATCGGACAGGCTTTCGCACAGAAAGGTTTCGATGTTTATTTAACAGATATCAACGATGAGTTCGCTGCAAACGGTAAGAAGAAGATCGAGAAAACTCTTAGCAAGAGAGTAGCTAAGGGCAAAATGGAGCAGGCTGATGCAGACGCTATCCTTGCTAGAATCACAACAGGTACAAAGGATATCTGTACAGAGGCAGACCTTATCGTAGAGGCAGCTCTTGAGGTTATGGAAGTTAAACAGCAGACATTCAAAGAGTTACAGGATATCGTTCCTAAGGACTGTATCTTCGCTTCAAACACATCTTCACTTTCTATCACAGAGATCGGACAGGGCCTTGACAGACCAGTTATCGGAATGCATTTCTTCAACCCAGCTCCAGTTATGAAGCTTATCGAGGTTATTCAGGGTGTTAACACACCAGATGAGATCAGAGATAAGGTTGTTGAGATCTCAAAACAGATCGGCAAAACACCTGTACAGGTTAAAGAGGGTCCTGGTTTCGTAGTTAACCGTATCCTTGTTCCAATGATCAACGAGGCAGTTGGTATCTATGCTGAGGGACTTGCTTCTGCAGAGGATATCGATACAGCTATGAAGCTTGGTGCTAACCACCCAATGGGACCTCTTGCTTTAGGAGATCTTATCGGATTAGATATCGTTCTTCATGTAATGGACGTTCTTTACAAAGAGACAGGAGATTCCAAGTATCGTGCTCATACACTTCTTAGAAAGATGGTTCGTGGTAAACATCTTGGAATCAAGACTGGTAAGGGATTCTACGATTACAGCAAATAATTAAGAGCTGAAAGGCTGTTAGGTATTTTACATAGTCATAGCATTAGCTGAGTGCCGGTGCACATAATTTGTAAAATAGCAGTTATTAAGACTCGTATTATGCAGATACGGATTCATCGCCAGAAAAGAAGATAAGGAAGACTCTGATGTTCTGTCTAGGATAGAGGATTGTATATAGGCTTCTGGTCAGAATATCTGGATGATGAGAATATATAAGCATATTTCAGGACTGCAGTCTATGACTGTAGTCCTTTTTTTAAACATTGTGTCGTTAAAACTGTGAGATTACGAAAGAAAGATTGACAACGAGCGACTTAATATGTAAAATAATGGAAAGCCTTGCAATGATATGTAAACTCGAATTTTATAATTGTACTCACGGGGAGGAATTATGGCAATGAGTTATATTAAGGAATATGCAGATAAACTCAAAACTGCTGAGGAAGCAGTCAGAGTAATTAAGAACGGTGACTGGGTTGACTATGGATGGACTTCCACAACAGTTAACGCTCTTGATAAGGCATTAGCAGCTAGAATGGAAGAGCTTGAGGACGTTAACATTTATGGTGGTATTCTGATGAGAAGACCAGTCATCTTCGATGTTCCAAATGCAAAGGATCATTTCACATGGAATTCATGGCATTTGAGTGGATTTGAGAGACATGCCGTAAAAGACGGATTTGTATATTTCTGTCCAGTTAAATATTCTGAACTTCCAAATTACTACAGAGATAACATCAAGCACCTTAATGTTGCAATGTTCCAGGTAGCTCCAATGGATAAACATGGATACTTCAACTTTGGACCAAGTGCATCTCACATGGCAGCAGTTTGTGAGATCGCAGATGTTGTTATCGTTGAGGTTAACGAGAATGTTCCAAGATGCCTTGGTGGATTTGAGGAAGCAATCCACATCGACGATGTTGATATCATCGTTGAGGGTGACAACCCACCTATGGACTGCATGCCAGCTCCAAAGCCACCGACAGATGTCGATATCGCTGTAGCTAACCTTGTAGTACCAGAGATTCCTGACGGTGCCTGCCTCCAGCTTGGTATCGGTGGAATGCCTAACGCAATTGGTGGTATGATCGCAGAGTCTGACTTAAAAGACCTCAGTGTTCACACAGAGATGTATGTAGATGCTTTTGTTGATATTTCAAAGGCAGGTAAGATCACAGGTAAGTATAAACCATTCGATAAAGGACGTCAGGTTTATGCATTCGGTGCAGGAACACAGAAGCTTTATGACTTCCTGGATGACAACCCACAGTGTATGAGTGCTCCAGTTGATTATGTTAACCATATTGACAGAGTTTCTAAGATTCCTAACTTCATGTCTATCAACAATGCGATTAACATCGACCTCTTTGGACAGATTAACGCAGAGACTAATGGATTCAGACAGATCAGTGGTTCAGGCGGACAGCTTGACTTTGTATTAGGAGCTTATCAGTCTGAAGGCGGAAAGAGCTTTATCTGTTTAGCATCTACTCATAAGGGTAAAGATGGACAGGTTGGAAGCAATATCCTTCCTAACTTTGCACCTGGAACTGCACTGACAGATGCCAGAGCTAATACAATGTATATTGTTACTGAGTATGGTATCTTCAACTGCAAGGGTAAATCCACATGGCAGAGAGCAGAAGGTCTGATTAACTTAGCACATCCTGATTTCAGAGATCAGCTGATCAAAGATGCTGAGAAGATGAACATCTGGAGAAGAAGCAATAAAGACTGATCGATTTTGATATAAAAATTATAGATTGATTGGACGTACAAGGTCCCTCACAAAAGATAAAACTTCTGTGGGGGACCTTTTTGCGTTGCCAAGCAGCAATTTTATTTCAGGATAAGGTTGTCAATATTGCGGATGATGATAGTGGATTTTCCGGTGACATCAGTCTTCACCTCGAAGTCTGCCAGCTTGTTGTAAGTCTCCATTGGGACAGAAATCTCGATTCCAGAGTCAGTAATGATGACCTGACGGTCTAATTTTTTCACGGTGGACTCATTGGTGACGGTGAAGTTGTCAAACTGCAGATCGTATTTCTCCATCTTCTCGTCATACTCGGATTTCTTGGCGGAGTCTTTTCCGAAGAGTTTGGAGCCAATCTCCTCAATGTCGAAGGATTTGCGGTCTGTGTATTCCTTCTGCAGAGCACTCTTGGTATCCATCTTCGTCTTGTAGTCAGCACCATCGTATTTGTTGGAAATGTCATTGATGACTCTGTTTAAAATCGTGAGTTTCCGCTTTGGAGCGAGGTCTGTGTGACAGACCAGGAATTTCTCAGAAAGATAGAAGATCTTCTTGCCGTTGACTTCATATTTCTTCTCCAGAAGCTGGATGTGATAATCCTCTAAGTTGATGATGATAGCTTCCGGGACTCTGGAGGAAGGAAGAAGAGTATGGTTTTTCACAATTCTGGTAGAAAGTTCTTCACTCTCTTCCACAGTGACCTCGTGGGTATAGCTTTCTTTATAGTTCATCTTGAGCATAGCAAGATAGAAGGTACTCTCTGCCTGGAAGGATACAAAGAGAAGATCTGCAGCAGGAATATCCTGCCCTTCTCCCATGGTTTGATATAAGAATTTGGCAATCTTGTGACTTGTCTCTAAGAAGGAGGTCTCATCTTTTTCATCCCACTCATTGAGGAGTGTGTAGACAAGGGAGGTGTCAGGGTTAAATGTGCAGTGCTTGGTGTCGTCACTCACGAAAATCTTATAGATATGAGTTCGGATAAACTCATACAGATCTGGTCCTGGATTTAAGAGTTCGTCGGACAGCACACATTTTCCGTGAACGGTATCTAGGACATGGAGGACTGCCTTGCGAATAATAATATCATCTTTTGCAATCATGTAACTTAGCTCCTGTTCTATTAGTAGTTAGTACTGACTTTAATAAGTCATGTGTTATACCATGACGTGGGTGTCGAAAGAGATTACGGAATGTTCCGTCGCTTTGCGACTCCCACATTCCTGCAAAGAACTCACATCCCCACTTGGAAGCGAGCTTCCATAGGATGATGAGTTTTGACACTGTAGTCATATAATTACTATGTGAAGGCGGATAATACTATGACATATCATGAATTTGGAACGGAAAATAAAGAAGTCCTGCTGCTCCTGCAGCCAGAAAATGTTCTCTGGGATATCTTTGACCCTGTGATCCCTGAATTATCGAAAAAATATCACCTGATCATACCAGCCTTCCCGGGATTTGACCGTGATGAACCGGATGAAGACTTTACCAGTGTGGAAGATATCTCTCATCGAATCGAGGACTGGATGAACGAGAGAGGCTACGGCCATATCAAGGGAATGTACGGACTCTCATTGGGCGGATCTGTTGTAATCAAGCTGATTGCCAACCATCGCCAGCAATATGACAAGGCTGTGATAGATGGTGGTATCACACCAGTACCGCTGCCGCCTTGGGCTACAAAGGGACTGTCCTTTGCAAGCTTTGTCATGACTGAGCGGGTCAAACACTTAAACGGGGAGAAATACCAGAAATACCTCGACAAACAATATGCCGAGAAGGAATACACAGAAGAACATTTAAAATACTTAAGAAACATCCAACATCGGACCAGTCTCCACTCAAACTGGCACATTGCAGAGTCCACCTACAGCTATATCCTTCCAAATTATGTGGAACGCCCTTACGGACAAGTCCGCTACTGGTATGGAGAGAAGGAGAAGAAAGAACGCCAGCGAGATCTGAAGCTGATGAAAACCCTCTTTCCACATGCAAAAATTCGCAAGATCCCTGAGATGGACCATGGAACTCTGCTGACCTATCATCCACAGGACTGGCTGAGACGATTCGAGCGATTTCTGGAAAGCTAACATTTCTGTTTTAAACGCATCAATACTTCTCGCTACTGCTCATGCATGATATGTAACTACTTCTCTATGATTCAATCAAAATATTTCGAAATTTGTAATGTATTTCCTCGCCTTATGTGATAAGATTATATTATACTTATTGTATCTGTATATCACAGATAGTACTATGGAGCGGAAGATTTATGCATACAACAATTAAAGATATCGCTAACATATTAAATGTATCCCCAGCCACGGTCTCCCTGGCTCTTAACGATAAGCCGGGAGTGAGTGCTTCACTCCGAAAAAAGATTATTGAGACCGCGATTGACTTAAATTATATAGTAAAACGCACAAACATCGTCTACAATGTCACCTATATCGTCTACATGGGTGATCAGATTGATAATGATGACTGGCTGACCTACCGAACCCTGTTCTGGTCTGCGATTCACACCAACGCCAAGGTCATCGGATTCAATGTCCAGACAGAGATTGTCAAAGAAGACTCTAGTCTGCCCAAAACACTGCGCACACTTGCTGCCAAGACCGATGGGATCATCTTCCTGGGAACCAGGCTGGATAACCATTCCAGATGTCTGGATATCTTGGAAAAGATCAACCAGACAATCTGCCCTGTTGTCATCTTAAGCGCAGATATGATCCGTAATTTCGAATTAGACTGTGTCACTGCGGACAACCTTTTAGGCAGTATGGAAGCTGTGGAATATCTGATTCACAAAGGCCACCGTAGGATTGGCTATCTGATTTCTACCCGAAAGACGAATAATTGTATGCTTCGTGAATACGGGGTGGATCAGGCCATTCGAGAGAGTAACGATGCCTCTCTCATAAAGGTTCCCGTTGGTTCTTCCAATGCGGAAGCAAAGAGCGACATTCAGAAATGGCTGGACACAAAGCCAGAGCTGCCAACCGCGTTCTTTGCAGATTCCGATATCATCGCATTTGCTGCCATGCAGGTATTTGCAAAGAATCAGATCAAGATACCGGAGGACGTTTCCCTGATCGGATATGGAAACATGCGAGAGGGAGAATATATCATTCCATCCCTGACCTCAGTTTATGTCTCGCCAGATCATCTATGTAAGGAGACACTGATTCTTCTGCAGCGCAGAATTCAGGAATTTCGTTCCCCAAAATCAGAGCGTAATCATCTGCGGGTTGTCTTTCCAACCCATATCGTAGAGAGAGATTCGGTAAGGGATCTCCGCGAGTAAAACCATCACTAATTTGATGTGGGTGTCAAAAGTGACTACGGAATGTTCCGATGATGAGTTTTGACACTGTAGTCATATTTTTATATAAAAGTAAAGATACCGAAAAGAGTCGTCAATCGGATATCTTTACTTTTATTTTTGCCCGTGATATAAATTTTCTAACTGCAGCAATAACAAGAACGACAATGAGGAATGCACTGACAGCAAGAGAAGAGAACTAAGAAGGAGCAGACCATGAATCATACGACCGATCGTAACCACTCTAAAAAACTTAAGATGATAACTTTTCTTATCCTGGCTTCGGTTCTCCTTCTAGTAGGAGTCCTATATTCGACTGATATCGGAAACCAGTCGAGCTCTGATGAGTCAGCACATCCAAGTCGCAAAAAGGTATCTGAGGTAATCAAAACCAATCCAGCAGGAACGACAAGTGAGGGAACACAAACATCTCCGGAGAAAGCAGAGAAGACCGAGACAACGGTCCCTACTCCCAGCTTTCTTAATCTGCTAGAGGGGAACAGCGATACGATCAAGCTAGAGGGCGTCTCTCCTGAGGAAACCATACAGTGGATCTCCTCCAACCCTGTGGTTGCATCTGTCGATGCCCTAGGAAAAGTCACTGGAACCGGAGTCGGCCAGACTACCATCACGGCAAAAAGTGACAAGATCAATGTCTCCGTTCCTGTCAACACCTACCAGCTACCAAAGGAGAAGAGGGATGCCAAGCTTACAATCCTTAATCAGGAGGGGAAGCTGATCCATTATAATGGCTTCAGCCAGCATGCAGGGCCTTATGGAAAGTACAACATCTACATGCCTTACAATGGCTGTGCTACCTGTACGGCATCCACGATACTTTCAGCCTATGGGAATTACGATACGCTGATTCGACCTCCATATTTCATTGAGAAGATAGAACGGAAATATACCGGAAAAGGCTGGAAACGCATTCATCCGATCGGGAACCCTCATACACTGCCTCTATCCATGAATGGAATCTATCAGATACTGAAAGCAGAAGGAATCTCCGTCTACTATCATCCGGATTACTCCTCCTTAGCAGAGGCGCAGAAGGCCATAAAAGAACAACTCTCCACTGGAAATCCTGTCATTATCGAAGTTGGCAAGAAGAACCACTACACTGGGAAACGGAGCAACCGTTATACGAATTCCATCCATACTATGGCACTGATCGCAATGGCAGGTAAGAATCAAGTCATTCTTCTCGATTCCGTCAATCGCAAGTGGTACGATGGCCCACAGCGCTTCAAACTGGTTGATTTTGATGATGTCACCGCCTACATGTTTTCCTCCACGGAAAAACCGAGCGGATATTACTATCATTCCAGGCAATCAGACGGTGGCTTTATCACGGTAGGAAAGGCAAAATAAACAAGAAAGCATATTGGAGGCAGAGAAAATGAACTGCCACCGGCAACTCGCTTGCATGCTGAACAGAAAAAAGAGGAGGGCTCATCGGTCCTCCTCCTAATCGTTTCACGAAGTATCATCGAGATTAATCAGCGATTAAACAGTTGCTTTCCATAATCCATGGAGATTGCAATACTCATAAGCTGCTACAGGCTCTTCATCGTCGTTAAGCTTGAAGTCAACAACTGGCTGAATACCTGGCTCTAAATCAACTTTCTGATATCCACGGCTCGTCTCAAGAACGATAAACTGGATATAGTGATCTGGTGTCATAGGATGAATTGTAGATCCAACCTGAACGGTAACCTTATCACCATCTACTGTGATTACTGGAACATGTTTCTCTGTTGCAGCATCTGTTGTGTTAGCAACAAGTTCCTCCATAGGCTCACCACAACATATTGGTGTACATGGTGTCTTCTCGGTTAAGAATGTGATAAAGTTTCCGCACTTACTACATTTGTAAAATAACATTTCTGAATCCTCCTCATAATTATTAGAATTGTCAAATTATTACCCAATCCAACTTGACTTCAGTATACTATTTTTATGATAACATATCAATACTTGACTTTTGGAAAAACATCATTTTCGCTTCGAAATAGTTTGAACTACCTGTATTGATATAATGCATGAACAGAAACTCGAAATATGCTATACTATTTATGTAATGCTGACTACAACGTCAAAACGAACAAGCCAGACTGCCACTGGCAGTCCACTAGCATGCTTGGCAATAAGAGGGGATATTCATGTTAGAAAAAGAGATAAAAATCAGACATTGTAAACTCAACAACCGACTGGTTATGGCCCCAGTAGCACTGGAGAAGTCTGACAAGGGAAAGGTATCCAATAAGCTTCTTGCTCACTATGAAGAGCGTGCGAGAGGCGGCTGTATCGGCCTTGTCATCTCTGAACACACTTTTGTGAGAGAAGATGGAAGAGCGAGCAGGAATCAGCTCTCTACCGCTAAAGATGACGATATCGCTGGCTTAACTATGCTTGCAGACGTCATACATAAGCGCGGCAGTAAGGCAGTAGTACAGATCTCTCATGCAGGAGCCGCTATCACAAGCAAAGTCGTAACCTGTGAGGGAATCAGTCCAAGCGGGATTGCCAATCCCAACGGAGCCCTCGGTGGAAGAGAATTACAGGCAACACATGCCATGTCTGTGGAGGAAATCCACGAGATTGTCAAAGCCTTCGCTCAGGCAGCCGTCCGTGTCAAAAAGGCTGGATTTGACGGCGTTGAGATTCACAGTGCTCATGGATATCTCTTAAACCAGTTCTATTCCCCATTAACCAATCATCGAAGAGATGAGTATAACGGAAATACGATCCCCGGAAGGACAAAAATCCATCAGGAGATTATCAAATCTGTACGTAAGGCAGTGGGAAGTGATCTCCTGATAGGAATCCGTCTCGGTGCCTGTGATTATATGCCTGGCGGCAGCACCGTAGAAGACGGTGTCAAGGCTGCTGAGATCTTTGAGGCAGTGGGAGCAGACTTCATTGATGTTTCAGGAGGAATGTGCTTCTTCACAAGACCAGGGCACAAAGAGCCCGGCTACTTTGGCAATGCGTCCGCCGCCATCAAACGAAGTGTCAGCATCCCTGTCATCCTAGCGGGAGGTGTCAAGACCCGTGTTGATGCAGAGAAATTATTGTTAGAGGACAAGGCCGATCTGATCGCATCTGGAAGAGAGATCATGAAGGATGCCCTGTGGGCAGATCGATTATTCCAATAGAGATGCCAATCGCCAAAACGCCATATGTCGTTTTAAAATTTGAAAACAGCAATTAAACAAAACTCACCCTCAAGAGTTAGACTAGCTATCTAACTTTTGAGGGTCCCTTGCCTTCTAAAGGTTCTTCAGTTCAGTGAGAGAGCAAGAACAGTTCCCTTCATGATTCGTTTTGCAGAAATCATAACAATCCTCCTGTTTTTATACTTTTCCTCCTAATTAAATATATTTACTAATTTAGTGCCATTAGGCATGTTTTGTCAAGATAATAGGTGAAACTGATACAACTATTCGTTAAAGTTGCATTTTGCGAATAGTTTATAATCTCTTCTTTAATCTTAGAATCAGTCTGTTTTTCAATTATTATTTATAGACTCCTAATCAAAGTAAAACTATGTTTAGACCTTATTTCTAACCGATCTTTCTTTTTGAACAATGATCCAAAAAATTTACACACTATCCTCTTCTATAAAAATCATCTAAAATATGTACAAAATGATGTTTGTCTAATATTATATGTGCGAAAATATGTTTGTCTAATATTATTGACTATATTACAGACATATGATATGCTACAAATAGTTTTTAAATTCTGTTTTTTTAGTTGTTACGGCGGTGATTTTCGAATGAAGTTATATATTTACATTAAGAAGACTGAGAATATCGATCATCTCATGGAAATTGCTGGGTCGCTGAGGTCTTCCGCCAAGAAAGTTTTTCTCAGCATCGAGAGCCGCAGAAGTTTCGTCGAGTTCGACAAGATGATTCGACTGATGAGCAAGGATGACATTTTAGTAGTAGATGATTTACCAAGCCTCGGGTTTAATCGAACTGATATTTCAGACCGCCTATCCTGGTTTATCAATGGCAATCATCTGTTGGTAATCAGCCAGTATCCCACAACCTATCAATACGGCATCGGTCAGCCTGTCAATAAGGCAACCCTTGCTACCATACAGTTAGATATTTCCAGGAGTGATAGAGGTATTTTGGCGATGCCGGACAATCGAAGGACTAATTCTGGAAGGACACCTATCTCCTATCCAGATAATTGGGAAGAGCTGTATGACGAGTGGGAGCAGGGCAAGATCACTTCCAAGTATTTCCTAGAACAGTCAGGATTAAAAAAAGCGACCTTCTACAATAAGATCACTCAGTATAAGAAACAGATGGCTCTCATAAAAACTTATCTCAGTCAATCAAAAAGATCATAGGAACAAGACGGATCGGCAGTAACAAGGATAAGACAAAGTTACTGTCGATTTTTCTTAATCATGAATTCCAAAAAACAGTCTGATATAGATAAGGTACCAGATGCTTACTAATCTTCCCCGCACTCCTCCTTGTATTCCTGGTATTTCTGCTTCCAGAGATCCTTCTCCTCTTCTGTGATTTCTCGAATCACCTTGCAGGGATTGCCAGCGGCAATAACCCAGTCTGGAATATCCCTGGTGACAACAGAACCAGAACCAATTACCGTATTACTACCAATTGTCACTCCAGGATTGATCACAACATTTCCTCCGATCCATACGTTATCCCCAATCGTCACAGGAAGGGCATATTCTAAATCCAGATTGCGGATGTCCGGGGCGATTGGATGTCCTGCCGTATAGATACTAACATGAGGAGCAAGGAAGACATTATCTCCAATCCGCACATCGTTCTCGTCTAAGATTGTGAGATCAGTATTTGCAAAACAATGTTTTCCAAAATGAATCCGATCTCCATGATCACAATAGAAAGGCGGAATAATGATCAAGTCATCCGGTGCGGTTCCTAGATTTTCCCTAAGCTCTGTAAATTCTTTCTCATTATGTCCAAACGCTGACTGATTAAAAGCATAGCAGGCATCATGGATTCGATCCCAGGAGTCATCTCCCACAAGGAGAGGCTGGTAGAGCTTCCCTGCCATCATTCGGTCCCACTGTTTCTTATTCTTCTTACCCATAATTCGGTCCCCCAATATATCTATCCATATATTTGTAACTGAAAGCAAGCCTGTCAGATTTCTCTGGCAGGCTCTTCTTCATATAGTAATCCATTATTAGTTATATTACTCAGCTTCTCCCGTCAGCTGTAATTCTTCAGCATGCTCTTTCATTCCTTCGATGCAGATTGCGGCAACTTCCTTAATGTCCATTCCCAGCATCTCACAGCCTTTTAAGATCAGCGGACGATTGCACTTTGCGGCAAAGTTTTTACTCTTCCACTTCTTCATAAAGCTCTTGATTTTCATATCTGTGATGCCTGCAGGTCTCATTCTTGCGGCTGCCTGAATGATTCCGCTCAGTTCATCGACGGTAAAGAGACTTTTCTCCATGTTAGTCTTCGGCTCTACATCATTGCAGATGCTGTATCCATGTGCCAGGATTGCCCGAATATCTTCCTCGGGAACTCCTGCTGCTTTGAGCGGCTCTTTTGTATGCATCAGATGCTCTTCTGGATACTCCTGGAAATCATAATCATGAAGATATCCCACGGCTTCCCAATGTTCTTTGTCTTCCCCAAAATGATCCGCCATTGCTCCCATACACGCCGAAACATTCGCTGCCTGCAGACGGAGA
The DNA here is from genome assembly GCA_036310685.1 of Lachnospiraceae bacterium. Classification (GTDB taxonomy): domain Bacteria; phylum Bacillota; class Clostridia; order Lachnospirales; family Lachnospiraceae; genus Anaerobutyricum. The sequence continues at coordinate 14,588 of JAXJRI010000194.1, forward strand.
TGGTCCTCTGTGACTACCTGATCATTTAATCGTTTTGCTTCTTCCAAAGTTAGTTTTTCCATGAGATTTCTGCCTCCTCTATCGTCGTCTTAATCTTACTGAATATAAGTTACTGGGTTACCCTTCAGCTCATCTAATCTTACTTTACGGTTTGGAAGTCCATCCTCTGTGTCTGCATAACCGACAACAACACCGGCACATGCAACTTCCTCTTCCTTCATTCCAAGCTTAGTAAGGTATCCACGAACTCTGTCGTTCTTTGCAAGCCATCTGAGCTGATTAACCCAGCAGCTTGCGAGGTCTAACTCGTTAGCCTCAAGCATCATGTTCTCGACTGCACAAGCGCAATCAGCGATGTTGTTAGCGTACTGCTCTCTGTTTGCTGTGACAATCAATGTTGGTGCGTTGTAATGGAAGATATAATGTCCACCCTTGCTGGACTTGATCGAACCTCTGATGGCTGGATTCTTCTCTGTTGTCTCATCCATCTTTGCGAACTCTTCCTGAACCATTTTCCAGAGCTCATCTAAGATCTCTTTATTCTGGATAACAATAAAATGTGTTGTCTCATTATCTCCTGCAGTTGGAGCCATTCTTCCTGCTGCTAAGATCTTATCTAACTGCTCTTTTGTAATCTGCTGATCTTTATACTTTCTTGTGCTTCTTCTTGTTGCGATTGCTTCATATAATTCCATAAAACCATACCTCCACATGTCTGGTCAACCAATTATTAATAGTTTCTCTCCCTATTCTATCACAAAAAATGGGTCAGGGAAATTTAATTGACCACAACCTTTGATTTCTCTCGAACTCCTAAGATATCCGAGTAGACGACCGTCTCTCCCTCTGAGATTCCCGTCAGTTTATCGCCCTCTTCCACGTCTGCAACATCTTTATCTCTGACATGGAAAGAGACAAAAGGAGTCAGTTTCTCATTTTCTATCTGAAGAGTCACCTGCTCTCCCTTCTTAAGATGATAACTTTCTTTCTTAAAATTCAGCCCATTATTTAATACAAATGTCAGGGCAAAGGCTAAAATTAGTAAGAGGACACCGATGGTCATCTGAAGAAATCCCTTTTTTCTCTTGGCCGGAGTATCTTTCCTGCCAGTCACAACTTTCTGCTTGCTCATATTTATTCTCCCATCTTTATCCTACTATTTCTATAGGATACCCTACTGTTCTCAAATTTTCTACCCCGGATTACTAATTTATCTTGATATATCCTCCATCCGATTCCTTATTCTTGTAATAGTAACCACTTGGTGTCTTTGTGGAGCTATACATATAGGACGCCAGGTCGTCTAGGGTAACCTTCTTAAATCTCTGTCCTCCCGGATACCAGGCCCGATTGACGGAATCCGCCACGATTACCTTGCCGTCCCCGGTCGTGTCTATCAGAATCATGGTATGAATCGATCCTGTCCATCTCGTACTCTTCTTGCCTGTCTTATTGTTCTTCATCCTTACCTCAAAGACAACTGGATTTCCAGTAGAAAGATGGTCCAGGATATCTTCCTTGGCTTCCTCAATGGAGGAGAAGGAAGGAACATATTCTGCAGTCACTCCCTTAGAATTCAGGATCTCTGTCATGCCGTGTAAGGAGAGGGGCAGGGTCCTTGGATTTCCAGATGGGTGAATCCGATGGAAGCCTGTCATGTCATATCCTTTTTCCACGTTATCAATAAAATCATCTGGGGTCAGTCCCTGATAATCCAGATTAAAGGAGGACAGGATTGTGGTTGCCGTGCAAGTGGCACAACCGTTCCATGCCAGATAGGTACTGTACTTTCCATAAATATGGCCGCTCTGATGCCAGCAGCGGTAGTGGATCAGTTTCCCATCTGAATTATACATAGATAAATCCGCATAAGGAAGGTTTCCCGGCAGAGTGTAAACATTGACCTTAACCGCCAGATCTCCTCCGTTAATCTTGGCATGAACTACTGTCTGACCGACTCCATTGGCACTGACCTCTCCACTGTCACTGACCGAAACAAGAGAGGAATCCTCAGAGGTCCAGGATATCTTAGTTCCTTCTGGAATTCCCTGCATGACGATCTTGGCATTTTCTCCTTCTAACAGATTAAGAAATGTCGGATCTACCGTAATGACATGCGCTTTTACACGG
>JAXJRI010000195.1:0-3246 GCA_036310685.1 Lachnospiraceae bacterium
CATTATCGTGGTGCCAATCACCACTTCATGCTCATGAAGGGGCGTGTCAATAACTCACATCCCCACTTGTAAGCAAGCTTACGTGGGATGGTGAGTTTTGACACTGTAGTCACGATATTAGTACAAAAGAGAAAGAAGCTGAAGATTGGCTTAGTTGTTACTGGTATTAATATTGAAGCAGGAGGATAATGATGAGCAATAATTCTATGCGCTTAGAGAAGCAGTGTCACGCGATCGGAAATCAAGTCCGGATTCGTCTATTACAGAACCTATCGAAAGGACCCGCATGTGGGTCAGACCTATCCAAGAAGTTAAAACTTCCAGAACCAACCATCTCCCATCATATGCACATTTTAATGGAAGCAGGACTTGTCGGCAGCTATCGGGTTAAGAGACATAAGTACTTTACTCTGACCGTCAGTGAGGTTGATAGGCTAGTGGGGACGATTAAAGGTTTCCATATCCCGAATCCAGAACCGGAAGATGCAGCCTGACCATTTGGAGCCTGACCTTTTTTATAAGCTTTGGTTGACATGGCAGTGAGATACATTGTAATATATGAGAATAAGTGAAAAATTCAAGCCCTTATATTTAATAGAAGAAAGTGAGAAAAATCATGGAAAAGATACGAATCGTCACAGATTCCGCCAGTGATATGCCGGTGGAATTAGAGAAGAAGTACGATATAGATATCATCTCATATACTGCAGTAATCGGAGAAAAGACTTATGTTGCCAGAGTGGATTTTGACAATGCAGGCTGCTATGAATTGATGAAGGAACATGATGAGATTCCTAAGACATCACAGATCACAGCCTTCCAGTTTGAGGAAGAGTATTATCGTTATTTCCAGGAAGGATCTACCGATATCATCGTTACTCTGATCAATTCTCATGGATCTGCAACCTATAACAACGCTAACATGGCAATTGATGCTTTATTCGAGGATCACCCAGAGTGCAAGGGCAAGATCAACATTACCTGCCATGATGGCGGAAGCTACACAGGAGCTTACGGACATCTGGTTGTCAAGGCAGCTCAGATGAGAGAAGAGGGCAAGAGTGCCGATGAGATTAATAGTTTCTTGGATACAAGTATTCCTAGAAGAAGGATCTACTTCGGCATGTACAGCTTAAAATATGCTGGCAAGTCAGGACGAATTCCTAGTGCAGCAGCATTTGTTGGAGATAAACTTGGAATCAAGCCAGTCATGAAGGTCTGGGATCATGAGATCACTACCGCAGCTAAGTGCCGTGGTGATAAGAAGATGATTAGCAAAATCATCAACATGACCATGAAAGATATCGAACCAGGCAGCGAATACCAGATTGTCTATGGGTCCGAAGAAGGACCAAAGGAAGAGATGGTTGAAAAGATGACAGAAGCCATGGGATACGGACCAACCGAGTGTTATCAGATTGGAATTGAAGTATCCGCCAACGCAGGTCCAGCTGTTATCGGAACCATCTTCAATGTAAAATATAAATAAAGAGATAGTAATATTTAAAAGGTGAGCAAAAACTCACCTTTTTTCCATTATTCCATGGAATCTGCGGGGGGTGTTGACTAAAGATAGGGAATGTGATAACGTATAGGATGTTCGTCCAAAAGAGCTAGTGTTCATGCGGATTTGTCGCGTTAGATGTGACATACAATCCAGATTACAGAGAAGCGAGTGCTAGAGGATATAATGAGGTGCGAACAGTAAACCGAAAAACGTATCTGGGATAATAGACTGGGAAAATATTCAGGAAGATACGCTATGAGGGAAAAGGTATAATAAGACAAACCAAAGGAGAGCCCATGAAATGGGGCTGAACGAGGTTAGTCCAGATACCATGTTAATAGGAAAATAATCAAAGTAAGATTTGAATTACATATACTATATTATTGTCACAGGGTAAAATAGGGTAAATAAAATAGATGAGGTATGAAAATGTCACAAGTAGGCAGTAATAATCACGCTACTAAGAAGGAGAGGAAGGGCTTCCAACATTGGCAGGTAATTGCGATTTACCTGGCAGTTTTCGATGTTGTTGCTGCGAACTTCTCCTATTTTTTTGCGCTATTAGTGAGATTCGACTTTAGATTTTCTAATATACCAATTGGATATCTCCACGGATGGATGAAAGCAGCACCAGTATATACGGTTGTGTGTATCGCGGTGTTCTATGCCTTGAGGTTGTATCATAGTTTATGGAGATTCGCAAGTTATTCTGAACTATACCGAGTTGGAATCGCCTGTGGAATTACAACGGTGGTACAGATCGTAGGAACATTACTTCTTGTGATGAGAATGCCTATTTCCTACTACGTGGTTGGAGCAATCATGCAGTTCATTTTTGTACTAGGCATCCGATTCTCCTATCGGTTTATTTTGCTACTGAGAGGCAGAAACAATCACTTTGATTCTGATGCGGATATTGACAATGTTATGATCGTCGGGGCAGGCAATGCCGGACAGATGTTACTCCGAGATTTTCGTCGTGCAAAAGAAGTCAGAGAAAAAGTAGCCTGCTTTATCGATGATAATCCCAACAAATGGGGAAGATATATCGACGGAGTAGAAGTCGCCGGCGGAAGAGATGACATCTTTAAGGCCGTAAGAAAATACCATATCAGAAAAATCTATCTCGCAATTCCAAGTGCTACAGCAGTGGAAAGAAGAGATATTTTAAATATCTGTAAAGATACCGGATGTAAGTTGAAAGTTCTTCCAGGAATGTATCAGTTGGCGACCGGTCAGATCTCTGTGGGACAGACTAGGAATGTATCTGTTGAGGACTTACTTGGCAGAGAGCCAATCAAAGCTGACCTGTCAGGTGTGTTTAACTTTGTTCATGGAAAGTCAGTCATCATTACCGGAGCCGGAGGATCTATCGGTAGTGAGTTATCTAGACAGATTGCATCTCATAATCCCAAGCAACTGATTCTCTTAGACTTCTATGAGAATAATGTCTATGACGTGCAGTTGGAGTTAAAAGATAAATATCCTGAGCTTGATCTAGTAGTCTTGATAGCTTCGGTCAGAGACAGTCGAAGGATGTTCGAGATTTTCGAAAAATACCATCCACAGATTGTCTACCACGCGGCAGCTCATAAACATGTACCACTGATGGAAGACAGCCCATGCGAGGCAATCAAGAACAATGCCATCGGTACCTATAAGACTGCTTATGCAGCATTGGTATACGGCTGTAAACGTTTCGTCCTGATCAGTACTGATAAAGCGGTGAATCCAACCAA
>JAXJRI010000196.1:0-47998 GCA_036310685.1 Lachnospiraceae bacterium
GAAGGTCAGCTATCAAAATAGCTTATTTAGCACTGAGAAATATAATGCATGAACATGCTTTGGTAAGCATCCAGAAAGTATTTGAGAATCCACTGGAATTAATCAAGCTCTTGTGCTATGATAGTAAAGATTGCGATAAGATAAGGGAAGGGTATGCCCGAGACTTCTGAAAAGGGTACTTGTAAAAATGAGTGCATTTTTCAGTGGTTTCGGAACCTTCCTGAGAAATTTTTAATATATGGAGGTTTCAATGGTTAAACAGTTTTCAATGGAACTTGCCGGTCGTACTCTTATGGTTGAGATCGGCAAAGTAGCAGCCCAGGCTAACGGCGCTGCATTAATGCACTACGGTGACACAGTGGTATTATCCACAGCAACAGCATCTGACAAGCCAAGAGATGGTATTGATTTCTTCCCTCTTTCTGTAGATTTCGAGGAGAAGATGTATGCGGTTGGTAAGATCCCTGGAGGATTTAACAAGAGAGAGGGTAAGCCAAGTGAGCATGCTATCCTTACAAGCCGTGTAATCGACAGACCTATGCGTCCGCTTTTTCCTAAAGATTACAGGAATGATGTCACTCTGAACAACTTAGTTTTAGCATGTGACCCTGATTGCTCTCCTGAGGTGACAGCAATGCTTGGTGCATCTATTGCGACATCTATCTCTGACATCCCATTTGACGGTCCAATCGCTGCAACAAGAATGGGTCTCATCGATGGTGAATTCATCATCAACCCTACGGATGATCAGCAGTTAGTATCTGACTTAGCTCTGACAGTAGCTTCTACAGCACAGAAGGTTATTATGATCGAGGCTGGAGCTAATGAGGTTCCTGAGGATACTATGATCGAGGCTATCTCCAAGGCACATGAGGTCAACAAAGAGATTATCGTCTTCATCAATAAGATTGTAGAAGAGTGCGGAAAGCCAAAACATGACTATGAGCATGTAGTAACTCCTGAGGAGATGTGGGCTGACCTTACAGAGTTCGTTCCAGGTGACGAGATGGAGAAGGCCGTATTCACAGATGACAAGCAGACTCGTGATGAGAACATCAACGAGATTAAGGATAGACTGACAGAGCGTTATACAGAGGAGCATGAGGATTGGCTGCCACTGATTGATGACGCTATCTATCAGTATCAGAAGAAGACTGTCCGTAAGATGATTTTAAAAGATCATAAGAGACCTGACGGACGTCAGATTAAGGAGATTCGTCCACTTCACGCAGAGATTGACGTGCTCCCTAGAGTTCATGGATCTTCCCTGTTCAGCCGTGGACAGACTCAGATCATGAACATCACAACATTAGCACCTCTTTCTGAGGCTCAGAAGATTGACGGTCTTGATCCTAACATCACATCCAAGAGATATATGCATCAGTATAACTTCCCTAGTTATTCTGTTGGTGAGACAAAGCCAAGCCGCGGACCAGGACGTCGTGAGATCGGACATGGTGCTTTAGCTGAGAGAGCTCTGGTTCCTGTACTTCCAAGCGAGGACGAGTTCCCATATGCGATCCGTACAGTATCTGAGACTATGGAGTCTAACGGTTCTACATCTCAGGCAAGTATCTGTGCTTCCACACTGTCCCTGATGGCAGCAGGTGTTCCTATTAAGAAGCCAGTTGCAGGTATCTCTACAGGTCTTGTGACAGGGGACACAGATGATGACTATATCGTTCTGACAGATATCCAGGGTATCGAGGACTTCTTCGGAGATATGGACTTTAAGGTAGCTGGTACTCATGACGGTATCACAGCAATCCAGATGGATATCAAGATCCATGGTCTTACACCAGAGATCATCAAAGAAGCTATCTACCGTACAAAAGAGGCTAGAGAGTACATCTTAACAGAGGTTATGGAGCCAGTTATCGATAAGCCTCGTGATCATGTTGGAGAGTATGCTCCTAAGATCGAGCAGTTAAATGTTAACCCTGATAAGATCAGTGAGATCATTGGTAAACAGGGTAAGACAATCAACAGCATCATCGACCAGACAGGTGTTAAGATTGACATCAACGATGAGGGACGTGTAGATATCCTCGGTGTTGATAAGGATATGATTGAGAAGGCTAAAGAGATTATCAAGCTCATCGTTGAGCCTGTTGAGGTTGGCAAGATTTATGAGGGTGAAGTTGTTCGTATCATGAACTTCGGTGCATTTGTTCAGCTCGCTCCAAACAAAGATGGTCTGATTCACATTTCTAAGCTCTCCAGACAGAGAGTTGAGAAGGTTGAGGATGTTGTAAACATTGGAGACAAAGTTAAGGTTAAGGTGCTTGAGATCGACCGTATGGGAAGAATTAACCTTGCCCTTCGCGAAGTAGTTAAATAATCATTCCAGAGTGGTGATGATCACCACGAAAATGCGAATGAAGGGCAGGACCTACGGAGTCGTAAAGCGACGGAACAATCCGTAGTCACTTATGACACCCACATCATAAGATAGTTATTAGCATAAGATGGTAATTAAAAAGGAATCACCCCAAACAGGTGGTTCCTTTTTGGACATTTCCTAGGAAATGCAGTAAAAAAACAGTGTTATTTGACAATATTCTATAACTTTTTATTGCCGAATGGTCAGAAAAAAGATATAATCGGTGTAGTGTAAGTGTAAAATGAGAGAAAGTATGAGAGGAGATCTTCTCATGGAACTGATGTTAGAGCAGATCAGCCAGATCACTCATGGGGTTGTTTTAAATAGAATAAAGCCAAAACTTCCGAGTGACGGGGTGGAATATCCAATTCTGTCGATCAGCCAGCTGTTAGATGAGGAAGATGGAGTGACGGATATTGATGTGCCGACGGTTATGGTGGACCGAAAAAAGATCAAGAACCTGAATATTGCTCATAAGGAGAGTGTGGTCATCGGACTGACTTCCTTCCACAGAGCAGCGGTTCTGGGCTCGCAGCATGAAGGCAAGATCATTCCGTCTAATTTTGTGTCGATAGAATTCAATAATGGTATTATGGATCCTTATTACTTCGCCTGGTATTTTAATGAACATCCGGAACTTTCGGAGCAGCGAAGAATTGCGATTCAGGGTAATTCTTCGGTCAAAGTACTTTCTATTCATATGATTAGACAGCTTGTGATCGAGTGTCCAGACCTCTCAACACAGTTATCTATCGGAAAGTTATATCATTGTCAGAAGCGAAAGAAGCTTCTTCTGATGGAAAAACTGAGATTAGAGGAAGAAGTGATGACTGAGGAAATGATGCAATATATTAAGAAATTATAGAGGGTGGCGTCGATGGATGAAAAACAATTATATGATGAATTTCTCTCAATAATTAATGAGAGCCATCCTGGACTGACATTTGAGGAATACAGGGACTGCTGTATCTTTTTGTTATTCTATCAGTATCTCTGTCTCAAGTATGATAAAGAACTTGAGGATCAGTACAAACTTGGAGAGATGGTACGACTTGCCGTGCGAGGCAAGCTGCAGATGCCATCTTTCTTACGTTTTATGGAGAATGCGTCAGGATTTCTTCATCTGAACTGTCCGCAGTTTAATCTGATGGAAGCATCTTTTTTAAAAAAGGTTAGTGAGATTAAGCTTTCAGAAAAGAAGAAGAGCTACGCTAGGTTTATCAGAAAGTTAATCAAGAAGGTTGATCGCTTTGAATGCGACGAACTTCTGTTAAAGGATTATCCAGATCTGTTTAGAAAGCTGATTATCGAATTCTCAAGAATGAAGAAGTCGACTTATATTTCTGAGACCGTCCTAAAGCTTTTTGAGATGTTTTTCCAGGACAGCGGACGGGAGGAGAGAAAGATTTTCCTGCCAGAATTTCAGTATGGCATACTTTTAGAATCGGTAAGTAAAAAGTGCAAAAAGCCTGAGATTTATGGCTATGATAATAATATTGAATATATTGAACTCTTGCGGATTTATGCTTATATGACTGGCCTTACAGAGGACCAGGTTCATCTCTTCCGTGAGGAAGAATGGGAGAAAGCGGATGATCTGGAGAATCAGTTTGATGTGATTGCAGTCTACCAGCCGGAAGGTGTGGAAGACGGTATTCTGCTTTCATCAGCAGAACCTCTGAAAGAGAAGGATCTTTTGACATCTAAGAGTAAGGGTGAGTTCCCTTACCTACTGTCAGCTCTCCCACTGCTTAAGGAGGATGGTGCCCTTGTGGCAGTCCTTCCGAGTGCACTGCTTTACCGAGAAGGTAAGGAACAGCAGATTCGTAAGATTCTGGTAGATGAGCTCGGATGCTTAGATACGGTTATGCTTCTGCCAGACAGTCTCTTCCAGTCTGTCGGTCAGGACGAAGTGCTTATGTATCTTAAGAAGGGCAGAAATCGTTCGGAAACTATGTTTTTTGACTGTGCCAAGTATGACTTTGAGGAAGATGGATTTCCAAAGATTGAGAAGGCTTGGAGAGATGGGGAAACCATTCCGGGACTTTGCTCGAAGGTGGAAGTAGAAACAATCCGGGAAAATGATTATAATCTTAACCTGCCGCGTTATATCATGCAGACAAAGAAGTCAATCACGGTAGACGTCGCAGCGAAGCGCCGGAGGATTCAGGAGATTGATCAGGAGCTTCAGGAGATTGAGGGGAAGATTTCAATGTATCGCAGAGACTTAGGAGGTCTCTGATCTTGTGATAGTTAGGATGGAGAATAGATATGGCCAGTAGTATGAGAATGAAAAGTAATGTTGAGGAGGACCAGATGAAGACAACTCGTCGGACTTCAAAGTCAGCCAGACAGAAAACTGCAGGTAAAAAGACATCTCAGGATTCCACAAAGAAGAGCACAGCTGCTAAGAGAAGAGCAAGTGGAAAAACTTCCGCTAAAAAGACTTCCAAGAAGCAGACAGATGTAAAAGCAGCAAAAGCAGCAAAGCCAGTCACAGCTGCTAAGACGGTATCAGAAGATAATGTAGAGATTCCATTAAGTGATGAGATCCTTCTGGTCGCATCTTTTGGATTGATGGTTATTCTGATGATCAGCAATTTTGGCCTTGGCGGAACTGTGGGAGAATGGCTCTCCTGCTTCCTGTTCGGAATCTTTGGAATTGTACAGTATGTCATGCCTTTGGCGTTTTTCCTGGGGGTGCTGGTACTGATTGCCAATGATTTCAGTGTCCTCTCCATGAAAAAGACAGTATCAGGCTTTGCTTTACTACTGACAATTTCAGCGGCAGCTCAGATGTTCCTGATTGATGAGGGGATTCCATTCTCCGAGCTTTTTGGATATTGTGTTAAAAATCATGTCTCCGGTGGAATCCTTGGCGGTGGAATCACTTATCTGCTGAACGCATGCTTTGGTAAGGTAGGTACCGGTGTGGTTCTAGGCTGCATTTTTGTCTTAAGTCTGATTGTCCTTACTCAGAGATCCCTGGTTGGATTCTTTGATAAACTGTTAGAGCATTTCAAAGAGTGGACTAAGAAGGAGAAGGAACAGCATCAAGAGCATGTCAGAAAGAGAAAGGCAAAGAAAGAGGCTGATCGCTATATTGAAGTAGAGGAGGAAGAAGCCTCTAAGGAGAAGACTGCTCCTAAGAAGAATGTCATAGAAAAATATAAGAGCTTTGTTCGTGCCCGTCAGTTTGACAGCAAGGTAAAAGAGATTGAGGAAGAGAGAAGAAGTGAGGCGAAAGCCTCCAGAGAATCTCGTTCTGCAGAGCCTAAGACCCGAAGCAAGAATGTAAATATGCCAATCTTTATTCCATCAGATGAGGTAAAGAAGAAGGATGCGGTGCAGGAATTACATGCAGGTATGTATCCATTTACTGCGGAAGATGGCAAGACAGAGCCATTTGAGGGAAGCTTAGACTTCTCAGCTTTTGCCTTCTCTACGGATAAATCTCCGGAAGAGTTTGAGAAGGAGATTCATGATCACACCAGAACCCTAAAAGAGCAGAAAGAGGAGCGAGATTCCTATCTGCCTCCATATAAATCGAAGGGAGCGTTTGTGGTTTCTGAGCTTTCTCCAAAGGAGGAAGACCATGAGCTCTTCGATGTGATTGAGAATCCGCAAAGCTCTGAGGGTCAGGAGATCTTAAGACAGGCGAAAGATGTTCAGAATCATCTTGCCATGGGTGAGAGTAAGAGTTCTCCCAGAAAAGAATCTGGAGTAAAATCAGTATTTGCCAATGCGGCAGCTGCGGTTGGGCGTGTAGTTCAGTCATCCATGAGGTTAGAGAACATTCCAGAGGCATCTTACGTCCCTGTAGATCAGGACAGTGCCCAGGTATCTGATGGTTCTGATGTTACAAAGCCAGAAGTAATAGAAGAGCCGGAAAGTTTTACTCAGCGAGAAGTAGTAGAAGAGCCGAAAAGTTTCACCCAGCCAGAGATAGTGGAAGAGCCAGAAAGCTTCACTCAGCCAGAGATAGTGGAAGAGCCGGAAAGTTTTACTCAGCGAGAAGTAGTAGAAGAGCCAGGAAGTTACACTCAGCCAGAGATAATAGAAGAGTCAGAAAGCTTCACCCAGCCAGAGCTAGTAGAGGAATTCGAAAGCGTTCTCCAGCCTGATAAGGTGGAGGAGCCTGAGGTGATCAGTGAATCGGAAGAAGCAGATCAGGATGCTCTTGTTGTGGAGCCTTCCGTAGAGGAAGACCCGGTGGAGGAACTTTCCCCTGAGGAAGCCATCTTAGCGGCGACAAGTCCGATTAAACCGGCCAAGAAAGAATCAGATCTCAAGGAAACTTCAAAGAAGGAGACACCAGAAAAGAATCAGCACGTAGAGACAAAAGCCACCCCAGCAGTGGCGGAAATGGCAGCTGCTCCTGTCAAAGTTAGACCTGCAGGAGAGGGTGAATATATCTACCCGCCAATGTCTCTATTGGATTCCTCAGTGGATCATTTTTCCGCTGCTCATGAGAACAGTATTCGAGAGACCGCTCAGAGACTTCAGTCAACGTTAGCAAGCTTTGGAGTTAACGTAACCATCACTGATGTAAGCTGTGGACCGACCGTTACCCGTTATGAGATGTTCCCAGAACAGGGAACCAAAGTTAGTAAGATTGTCTCCCTGACAGATGATATCAAACTTAACTTAGCGGCAGCCGACATTCGAATTGAGGCACCAATTCCAGGAAAAGCAGCAATCGGTATTGAAGTTCCGAATAAACATAATATGACAGTGCACTTTAGAGAAGTAATCGACAATCAGACCTTCCGTAAATTCAAATCAAGATTAGCATTTGCTGTCGGAAAAGATATCGGTGGAAAGATTGTTGTGACAGACTTAGCCAAGATGCCCCATCTTCTGATTGCTGGAGCCACAGGTTCCGGAAAATCAGTCTGTATCAATACTCTTATCATGAGTATTTTATATAAAGCGACTCCGGATGAAGTAAGAATGATCATGATTGATCCGAAGATGGTAGAGTTAAACATTTACAATGGTATTCCACACCTCTTAATTCCAGTGGTAACTGATCCAAAGAAGGCATCTGGAGCTTTAAACTGGGCTGTCGCAGAGATGACAGACCGTTACAAGAGATTTGCGGAAACCAGTGTGCGTAACATTGAGGGATATAATAAGAAGGTAGACGAATTAATTAAGAGTGGTCAGGTAGAAGCAGATAAGCTTAAGAAGATGCCACAGATTGTGATTATCATCGATGAGCTTGCGGACCTGATGATGGTAGCGCCGGGGGAGGTCGAGGATGCAATCGTCAGACTTTCCCAGCTGGCAAGAGCGGCGGGAATTCACCTAGTAATTGCAACACAGAGACCTTCTGTCAATGTTATTACAGGATTAATCAAAGCTAATGTTCCTTCTAGAATCGCATTTTCTGTGTCATCCGGCGTGGACAGCCGTACCATTATTGATATGAACGGTGCAGAGAAGCTGTTAGGGAAGGGAGACATGCTCTTCTATCCTGCAGGTTATCAGAAGCCGGTTCGCCTACAGGGTGCACTAATTTCCGATGCTGAGATTGCCAATGTTGTTGATTTCTTAAAGAAGAATGAGAATGTAGCTCATTATGATACCGATATCACGGAGGATATTCAGACTAAGCTTGCTACCAGCAAAGTTGTGAGAGAGCGGGATGAGTATTTTGAAGCTGCAGCCCGTCTGATAATGGAGAAAGATAAAGCGACAATCGGTATGCTTCAGAGAGCATTAAAGATTGGTTTCAACCGGGCAGCCCGAATCATTGATCAACTTGCGGACGCAGGAATTGTAGGTCCGGAAGAAGGAACCAAGCCGAGAAAAATCCTCATGAGTCCAGAACAGTTAGAACAGTTCTTCGAAGAGAATCTTTAGAGCACAAATACGGCCAGATGGGAAATCAGCTATCAAAATGCAGGAAATTTGCGAATGTAGCTGCTTTCAATGTCTTTCGAAAATTGTACTAGCTTAAGAAACTTATGGTAATTAAGAGGGATTCGTGCTAGAATTGAACAAACTTTGATAGGACCTTTTATAAGACTATCTGATATGTTTTTGTCTGAAAAGTCTTAGGATAGATCGAATATGGTGATCCAAATTAAAAAGTGAGGAGATTTTGAGAAATCATGGCATATATTATCGATGGAAAGAAAATATCAGCACAGATTAAAGATGAGGTGAAAGAGAGGACTGCTCAGTTAAAGGAGCAGGGGATTCAGCCTTGCCTGGCAGTAATTCAGGTAGGGGATGATCCAGCATCTTCAATTTATGTGAGAAATAAGAAGAGAGCTTGTGAGTATGCAGGAATAGAGTCCCGCTCTTATGAGCTTCCAGAGGAGACTTCCCAGGAAGAGTTATTAGCATTGATTGATAAGCTGAATGCAGACGACGGTGTCAATGGCATCTTAGTTCAGCTCCCAGTTCCAGACCACATGAATGATCAGGAGATTATTAATCATATCTCTCCTAAGAAGGATGTTGATGGTTTCCATCCACAGAGTGTTGGTGCTCTGTCTATCGGTGAGGAAGGATTTGTGTCTTGTACTCCAGCTGGAATCATCCAGTTATTAAAGAGATCTAATATAGAGATTGACGGCAAGCACTGTGTGGTTGTCGGAAGAAGTAATATTGTGGGAAAACCTATGGCTATGCTGCTCCTCAGGGAGAATGGTACCGTCACTGTCTGCCATTCCCACACAAAGGATCTGAGAGAGATTACCAGACAGGCAGATATCTTAGTGGCTGCAATTGGCAAGCCAAAATTCTTTGACGAGACATACATTAAAGACGGCGCAGTTGTTATTGATGTCGGAATTCACAGATTAGAGGGCAAGAAGCTCTGCGGAGATGTGGATTATGATAAGGTAGTGGATAAGGTATCTGCTATCACACCGGTTCCAGGCGGAGTTGGTCCGATGACGATTGCTATGCTGCTCCATAACTGTGTCGAGTCAGCAGAGAGAATGAATCGAAAATAAACTAGAAAGTAAAGAAAAATGAGAAATGTATTATTTGTATCACTTGGCTGTGACAAGAACCTTATTGACAGTGAGAAGATGATCGGTCTCTTAGCTGAGCATGGCTACCAGATGGTTCAGGAAGAGAAAGATGCGGACGCTATCGTCGTAAATACCTGTTGCTTCATTGAGGAAGCGAAGGAGGAGAGTATCGAGGAGATCTTGAAAGCAGGCCAGTGGAAAGAGAAGGGCAGGCTTAAGGCATTAGTAGTAGCTGGCTGTATGGCACAGCGCTATGAGAAAGAGATTCGAGAGTCCATTCCAGAGGTAGATGCGGTTGTCGGCACGACAGGGTATACTAAGATCTGTAAAGTGATGGACACCGTCTTTGAGGAACAGGAAGAGGATAAGAAAGAATTTGTCGACTATCTTCCAGATGTTGACATTCTTCCTGAGAGTGTGAGCGACAAACGTGTCCTTACCACTGCTTCCTATATGGCTTACTTAAAGATTGCGGAAGGATGTAATAAGAGATGTTCTTATTGCGTCATCCCTTATGTCAGAGGCCGTTACCGCAGTGTACCGATGGAGGATGTTCTCCATGAGGCAGAAACTTTAGCCAAAGAAGGAGTAAAGGAGCTGATTCTAGTTGCACAGGAGACCACTGTCTATGGTGTGGACCTGTATCAGAAGAAATGTCTCCCAGAACTTCTGCATAAATTGTGTAAGATTGAGGGAATCGAGTGGATTCGACTGCTCTACTGTTATCCAGAGGAGATTACAGACGAGCTGATTGAAACCATCGCGACAGAAAAGAAGATCTGTCATTATCTCGATATGCCTATTCAGCACAGCGAAGATAAGATCTTGAAGGCTCTGGGAAGAAGAACCAGTCGAAGGGATCTTGTGGAGCTGATTGGAAAACTTAGAAAGAGGATTCCAGATATTGCTCTTCGTACGACCCTGATCACAGGGTTCCCTGGAGAGACAACAGAAGAATTCGAGAATATGTGTCGATTTGTCAATGACATGGAATTTGAGAGACTCGGTGTGTTCACCTACTCCAGAGAGGAGGGAACCAGAGCTGCTCTGATGGATCAGCAGATTGACAAGGAGACCAAAAAAGAGCGCAGAGACGAGATTATGGAGCTGCAGCAGGAGATCTCAGCAGACATTGGTCAGTCCAAGATCGGACAGACGATGGATGTTTTGATAGAAGGTTACTTATATGACGAAGACGTCTATATTGGCAGAACTTATATGGACGCTCCAAAGGTGGATGGCAATGTGTTCGTAAGGGCTGAAGAGGAATTAATCTCGGGGGATATAGTTCCTGTGAAGATTACCGGAGCGAACGAATATGATTTGATGGGAGATGTTATTTATGAATTTGCCTAATAAGCTTACCGTATTACGTATTATTATGATTCCATTTTTTGTACTGTTTATGCTGCTTCCAGACAGTGTAATGCCAGTCAGCACTAGCAAATGGATCGCACTTGCCCTGTTCTGTATTGCAAGTATTACAGACTTCTTAGATGGAAAGATCGCCAGAGGACGTAATCTTGTCACAGATTTTGGAAAATTTATGGATCCGCTTGCAGATAAACTTCTGACAGCTTCCGCATTTATCTGTTTAGTAGCTCAGGGAAGAATCTATGCGTGGATTGTTATTATCATTATCGCAAGAGAGTTTGCAATTACTGGTTTTAGAACACTTGCCGCTGATAACGGACGAGTTATTGCAGCTAGCTATTGGGGTAAATTCAAGACTAATTTCCAGATGTTTGCTATCATCTTACTGACAGCGAACTTTGGAGGCCACACTGTGCATATTGTCGAGCAGATTCTGGTTTGGATTGCTCTGATCCTTACTATCGTATCCTGCATCGATTATTTTGCAAAGAATATCGACATCATTAAAGAAGGGACAATGTAATATGAATTCAGACCGTATTATTGAGGCAGAACCATTAGAGAAGAAGATCGCGAGAATATTAATTCACCGAAACTTAACAGTGACAACAGCAGAATCCTGTACGGGAGGACTCGTGGCTAGTACCCTCATTAATGCGGACGGGATTTCAGAGGTGTATAAAGAAGGGTATATCACTTACTCCGAGGAAGCGAAAGAGAAACTTCTTGGAGTAAAGGAAGAGACCATTGATACCTATGGTGTCGTTTCCAGAGAGACTGCCTACGAGATGGCAGAGGGAGCTGCAAAGGCTGCAGGTGCCAAGTGTGCCATCGCAGTCACAGGACTGGCAGGTCCGGGAGGCGGTACCAAGGAGAAACCAGTTGGACTGGTCTATATCGGCTGTTATGTCGAAGGTAAGACAGTTGTTAAGCACTGCTTTTATGGCGGTGATAGACGGAATATCCGAGAGCAGGCCACGAGGGAGGCTCTTGAGATACTCTACTGTGAGATCCTGATGAATTCATAAAGAGGCGAAGAGGCTGTAGCTGAATGGCTGCAGCCTTTTGTTGCCTTAGCATGCAAAGTGAACCGTTACAATTCACGCATTATATCAATGTAACGGTTCCTATCTATTCTCACTGGTTCCCATCTGAGCCTACGCCCAGCCACTGTGCTGTTTGCTTCTTACGAGTAAAAATTTAAGGTAAGAAGCAACAGCACAATACGGCTCAGATGGGAAAGAGCTATCGAATAGATACATAAAGTATCGAAAGATATAATGCGTGAATTGTAACAAGTGAACCGCCAATTGCTGGTCATAATGTTTTCTCTTCCTTGCTTTCTTCTTCACTTTGTTATACAATTAGTAACACACAAAAGAGTAAGCAGGAGGTGAGACGCAGATGCTGATTGAGATAAACGCGAATTCTGATCGTCCAATCTATATACAGCTGAGGGATCAGATCGTGAGGGGAATCGCATGTGACCAACTCCATGATGGGGATACCCTCCCTTCTGTCCGTAACATGGCAGAGGCGCTAGGCGTCAATATGCACACCGTACATAAAGCGTACGGATTGCTGAGGGAGGAAGGATATCTTATCCTTGATCGGAGACATGGCGCTGTCATCTCCCTGTCGGGATGTGATAAACAGTCCGAGATGGACAAGATTAACCGACATATGGAGATGATTGTGGCGGCAGCAATCTGCAAGGAGATATCTAAGGATGAACTTACGCAGATGATCAATGATCTATTTGATCAGTTTGAGTGAGGATATTCAGTAACAGGTAGTGAAATCATTTGTAAGGAGATATATGAGTTTAGATTACAGCATTTTCTGCGAGAGGGCGCTTGTCAAAGCACAGCATGACGCAGAAGCAAGCCATCAGAGTTATATTGGGACAGAGCACATAGTCCTGGGACTTTTGTCTGAGGAAGGTGGATTGGCTTACCGGGTATTAAGTGAGAATGGCCTCAGCTATGAGACTTTCTTAGATACGGTGGTTGGGGAATCAATTGCTCTTGGGGAGAATAAGAAAGCAGACTTTATCGGGTATAGCCCAAAAGCACAGGCGGTTTTAGATCAGGCTCAGATAGAGGCGGAGACCATGCATTCTTCCACCATCGGTACCGAGCATCTGCTCTTAGCCATCTTAGGTGAAGAAGACTGCATTGCTCTTCGTATCTTAAAGAGTCTGGATATTTCTATTCGGCGGGTTTATACCGATATCATGACAGCCTCAGGAGTAGAGCCTGCTCAGGCTCAGAAAGACTATAAGAGACGATTCGGAGGCGGTAAATCTAGACGTCAGGCGTCTATGATTGAGACCTATACGACCAATCTTACTCAGATGGCAAAAGAGGGAAGAATAGATCCTGTCATTGGGCGAGAGAAGGAGATGGGTCGTGTCATCCAGATTTTGAGCAGGCGTACCAAGAACAGCCCTTGTCTGGTAGGAGAGCCTGGAGTCGGAAAGACAGCAATTGTGGAAGGGCTGGCAGAATGGATCGTGGGTGAGGAAGTTCCACAGAACCTTCAGGGGAAGCAGCTTCTGACCTTAGATCTTCCAGGTATGATTGCAGGATCCAAGTTCCGGGGAGAATTCGAGGAACGTATCAAGGGCCTTTTAAATGAGGTTATGGACCGGGGAGATGTTCTTCTCTTTGTCGATGAGATTCATACCATGATCGGAGCTGGCGGTGCAGAAGGTGCCGTGGATGCCTCCAATATATTAAAGCCTTTTCTTGCCAGAGGAGAGATTCAGATAATTGGTGCTACCACCAGTGACGAGTACAGAAAGTATATCGAGAAGGATGCAGCCTTCGAGCGCCGTTTCCAGCCAATTACCGTAGAGGAGCCGACAGAGCAGGAGACCGTAGCTATCTTGAATGGACTTAAGTCCAAATTTGAAGAACATCATCATGTTCATTACACAGCAGATGCCATCACACAGGCTGTGGAGCTTTCCAAGCGATACATCAGCGGAAGATTCCTTCCAGATAAGGCCATTGATGTGATTGATGAGGCAGCGGCTAAGAAGCGCGCGAATATTTATACGATGCCAAAAAAGATGAAGAATCTTGAGGCAAAGATTAAGAAGTATGAGAAGCATAAGGAGGAAGCACTTACTGAAGGTAACTTAAGAAAAGCGAAGCTGAATAATACGAAGCAGAAGAATGCCAAGGCAGTCTTTGAGAACGAGAAGGAGAAATGGGATCGTTCTAAGGTCCAGAATCGTGTGACGGTGAATGCTGATGATATCGCTTCTGTTGTTTCTGGCTGGACTTCTATCCCTGTGAACCGACTGAGTCAGACAGAGGCAGACAAGCTTCTGCATCTTGAGGATACGTTAAAAGAGCGTATTATTGGACAGGATCAGGCAGTTAGTGTGGTAGCAAAAGCAATCAAGAGAGGCCGTGTTGGCTTGAAAGATCCTAAGAGACCGATTGGATCCTTTATGTTCTTAGGACCGACTGGTGTCGGAAAGACTGAACTTTCGAAGGCACTTGCTCAGGCACTCTTTGGTGATGAGAATGCTCTTATCCGAATTGACATGTCAGAGTACATGGAGAAGCACAGCGTCTCTAAGATGATTGGATCCCCTCCTGGATATGTAGGATATGAAGAGGGAGGACAGCTCAGTGAGAAGGTAAGGAAGCATCCTTACAGTGTACTCCTCTTTGATGAGATTGAGAAAGCCCATGAGGATGTCTTCAATATTCTTCTCCAGGTATTGGACGATGGGCAGATTACGGACTCTAACGGAAGAAAAATCGACTTTAAAAATACTGTCATTATCATGACAAGTAATGCAGGGGCTTCCAGAATTATGACTCCTAAAAATTTAGGATTTACAAAATCTACAACTGCCGAACAGGATCATAAGAAGATGGAATCTCAGGTGATGGAGGAAGTTCGTCGGATGTTTAAGCCAGAGTTCTTAAACCGAATCGATGGTATTCTGGTATTCCATACTCTTGGAAAGCCTGAGCAGAAGCAGATTGTCAAGCTTCTTATAAAAGAACTTACAGACAGAGTGGCAGGTACTCCTGGATTTACCCTTCGCGCAGATGACAGTGTCCTTGACTATATCTTAGAGAAGGGATACAAACCACAGTACGGAGCGAGACCACTCAGAAGAACGATTCAAAATGAGATCGAGGATTATCTTGCAGATGAATTCTTAAATGGAAATATCAAGTCAGGAGACGATGTACTTCTCACGGTGAAGGACGGGAAGATTTATCATAAGTAGATGTTAATAAGACTACATAAATTAAAAGAAAACTCTTGGTTTCTCAGTGGAATATTTACTCATAATAAGCTATAATGAATTTGAGAGTTGTTGGCATGAGGAGGATATGATTATGGCTAACGTAACAGAATTATTAAAAACAGAAGATAATGGAAGCTTAAGCTTCGGAGATTACAGCCTGAAAGAGAAGACCAAGTTATCTGACTTTAAATATCAGAACGATACATATAAAGTTAAAACATTCCAGGAGATCACAAGATTAGAGAAGAATGGCGGCGTGGTCTACGAGTCTGTTCCTGGTTCTGCTGTACATAATTACAAGGAGACTACAAGAGTAGTAGATTTCACTGTTGAGGCACCAGATGATCTTCAGATCACCTTAGAATTAGAGCCTGACAAGGATTACAAAGTTTATGTCGACGATACTAATATTGGTAAGGTTCATTCCAATCTTGGTGGAAAGATTAGCTTTGGAATTGAGATGGAAGCAGGAGAGCCTGTCAAAGTTGAGATCGTAAAACCCTGAGTAGGTGTGTGATCTTAAGAAGAATTGATTTAAGAAGTGATTTACATAAAGGACTGTCACACTTGTGGCAGTCCTTCGTGTGTATATAGCCGGAGGAACGTATGGCAAAGAATAAAGTGAAAACAGTATACTTCTGTAAGGAGTGTGGGTATGAATCTTCTAAGTGGCTGGGACAATGTCCGGGCTGTCATCAGTGGAACACTCTGGTGGAGGAGAAAGTTGGGTCGAAAAAAACCACAGGAGTGGGAGAGGGTCCGAAACGTCTAGCTAAGGTAACCAGCCTTTTTGAAGTTTCCATGGAAGAGGAAGATCGGATGAGTTCAGGAATTCCTGAGCTTGACCGTGTACTTGGCGGTGGAATTGTTCGCGGTTCTCTCACTCTGGTTGGTGGAGATCCGGGAATCGGCAAATCAACCCTCCTTCTCCAGGTCTGCCGTAACCTTGCCAACGCTGGGAGAAAGGTCATCTATGTCTCAGGAGAGGAATCTTTAAAGCAGATTAAGATTCGTGCGGACCGTCTGGGCGGATTTGAGAAAGAGATGTTCCTCTACTGTGAGACTGATATTAATGCCGCTTGTGATGTGATTCGAGACCGAAAGCCAGACGTGGTTGTGGTTGACTCTGTCCAGACGATGTGCTCCGATGAGATTACTTCTGCTGCAGGAAGCGTCAGTCAGGTTAGAGAAGTCACCTCACTCCTCATGCAGGTAGCGAAAACAGAAGAGGTTGCCGTTTTTATCGTCGGTCATGTCACCAAAGAAGGAGTTGTTGCCGGTCCAAAAACCTTAGAGCATATGGTGGATACGGTTCTATACTTTGAGGGAGATAGCAATGCGATCTACCGAATCCTTAGAGGAGTCAAGAATCGATTCGGGTCAACCAACGAGATTGGAGTCTTCGAGATGAAGGAGCGGGGACTGGTGGAGGTTGAGAATCCATCGAAAGTCATGTTGGATGGAAGACCAGAGGGTGCTTCTGGTTCCGTTGTGGTCTGTTCCATGGAAGGTACCAGACCGCTTATGATTGAGATACAGGCTCTGGTCTCTCCAACAAGCTTTAACTATCCGAGAAGAACAACTGTCGGTATCGACTTTAACCGTGTGAATCTCCTCCTTGCTGTCCTCGAGAAAAAGGCAGGCTTGCAGCTTGGCGGCTGTGACGCCTATGTCAACATTGCCGGTGGAATGAGACTCAATGAGCCCGCCATTGATCTGGGTATCGTCTGCGCGATCATCTCCAGTTATCGTAATGTCCCAGTTCACGATGGGACGATGATTTTTGGAGAGGTAGGACTGACAGGAGAGATTCGAGGAGTCAGCCACGTAGAGCAACGTCTTATGGAAGCGATCAAGATGGGCTTTACAAGATGCATCCTCCCAAAAACTAATATGACAGCTCTGGAGAAAAATGTTAAAGGCAAGATTGAATTAGTTGGGGTATCTAATATTCGAGACGTATTAGAGTTATTATAAGACGGAATCCCCATTGAAGACTTTAGTTTGGCATGCTATAATGTGAACATTGTAGCCTTTTATGCATTGTCAATAAACATTTATTTAGGAGGATAGACAAGTGTTTAATTTTGATTATATCAAGCAGGAAGATCCTGAAATTGCAGCAGCTATGCAGCAGGAACTTCAGCGCCAGAGAGACAATCTGGAGCTGATTGCTTCTGAGAACCTGGTATCTCCAGCAGTTATGGCAGCTATGGGAAGCCACCTTACTAACAAGTACGCTGAGGGATATCCTGGAAAGAGATATTACGGCGGATGCCAGTATGTTGATATTGTTGAGGATTTAGCAAGAGAGCGTGCAAAGAAGTTATTTGGATGTGAGTATGCTAACGTTCAGCCACATTCCGGAGCTCAGGCTAACCTTGCAGTATTTTTTGCCATCTTAAATCCTGGCGATACCTACATGGGTATGAATCTTGATATGGGTGGACACCTGACACATGGAAGCCCGGTTAACATTTCTGGAAAGTACTTCAACTGTGTTCCTTACGGTGTCAATGCTGAGGGAAGAATTGATTATGACGAAGTCTTAAGAATCGCTAAAGAGTGCCATCCTAAGATGATCATTGCCGGAGCAAGTGCTTATGCAAGAAAGATTGACTTCAAGAGATTCCGTGAGATCGCAGATGAAGTCGGAGCTGTTCTGATGGTAGATATGGCTCATATCGCCGGTCTGGTTGCTGCTGGTCTTCATATGAGCCCAATCCCATATGCTCATGTTACAACTACAACAACACATAAGACACTTCGTGGACCTCGTGGAGGAATGATTCTTTCTAGCGAAGAAGTGAATAAGAAATATAACTTCAACAAAGCATTATTCCCGGGAGTTCAGGGTGGACCATTAGAGCATGTCATCGCTGGTAAGGCAGTCTGCTTTAAGGAAGCTTTAACTCCAGAGTTCAAAGAGTATCAGCAGCAGATCGTAAAGAATGCAGCAGCTCTTGCAGATGCTCTGATGGAGCGTGGCTTTGATATCGTATCTGGTGGAACCGATAACCATCTGATGCTCTTAGATTTGAGAAAGCTTGAGCTTACCGGTAAGGATATGGAGAAACTCTTAGATTCTGTACATATCACATGTAATAAGAATACAGTTCCTAATGATCCTAAGTCTCCATTCGTTACAAGTGGATTAAGAATTGGAACTCCAGCCGTCACTACACGTGGTCTTAAGGAAGACGATATGGTTCAGATTGCAGAGGCAATCAAGCTTACAATTCTTGACCATAAGTTAGATGAGGCTGAGGCTATCGTTAAGGGTCTTACTTCTAAGTATCCAATCTATGAGATGGTGAAATAGAAATTTTTGACAGCCACATTATTCGAACGTAATAAAGTATAAATATTAGATGCAGTACATGAGAAGAGTTAATACGGATTGTGTACTGCATTTTCTTGCCAAGCATGCAAGTGAAGTGCTGGTGGAACTTAAGCTCATTGACTTAGCATGCAGCATGAATCGCCAGTGGCTGTTCAGTATGTTGTAAAGAATCTAGTTCCCAAAAAGAGAGGAGGAGTGCCATGGGTAAGAAAGTGATTATCGCTGAGAAGCCCTCAGTTGCCAAGAATATTGCGGATGCTGTGAAGGCGACCAGAAGGGACGGCTTCTTTGAGGGAGCAGACTATATCGTCTCCTGGGCTTTTGGACATCTCTTAGAGTTGTTCGATGCGAAGGACTACGATCCTTCTATGAAGACTTGGAGGATGGAGAAGTTCCCTTATATTCCAGAAGCCTTTCAATACAAGGTGAAGTCTGCAAATGGTAAAAAAGGTAAGCCAGATCTAGGTGTGGTTCGCCAGATTAAGCTGATTGGTCAGCTGATCAACCGTCAGGATGTCGATGGGATCATCTCTGCGACGGATGATGACCGTGAAGGACAGGTGATTGCCGATGAGCTCCTCATGTACCTTCGTCCTAATAAGCCGGTAGAACGAATCCTATTAAATGAGTGGACTCCAGCAGAGGTTCTCCGTGGACTTGGAAATTTACGGCCGAATAAGACCATGCGCCCTCTTCATGATGCAGGATTTGGGAGACAGCGGGCAGATTGGCTGATTGGAATCAATCTGACTAGTGTTGCCACACTGAAATTTAAAAGCAACAAAAATGTCAAACTTCTCAATGTGGGAAGGGTGCTGATGCCAACTCTTAAGATTATCTATGACCGGGATAAGGAGATCGAGAATTTTAAGGTGACAAAGTATTATCGTCTGAAGGCGGCTTTTGAGAGCCAGGATTCTAAAAAGTTTGAGGGCATTTATTATGTCGGCAAGAATGAGAAGTTTGATGACCGGAAGGAATTAGACCAGATTGCCGGGCAGATTCCAGGGCATAAAGCAGAGGTTCTCTCCAAAGAAGTCAAGAAGAAGAAAGAGTATCCTCCTTATCTCTTTAATCTTACAAATCTGCAGGGCTATGTCACAGGGAAATACCGAGGATGGACCTCAGATAAGGTTTTGAAGACAGCACAGTCTCTTTATGAGAAGAAATTGATCACTTATCCAAGAACAGCTAGCTCAGTCCTAGATGAGAGTATTATCGGAAAGACGAAGAAGGTTTTGGAGATTCATGCTGATTTATCACAGTATAAAAACATGATAAAGTTCCATACTTCTAAGAGAGTTTTTGACAGTAAGAAGGTGGAGAGCCATTCTGCTATTATACCTACCTACATTGTGCCTAAGAACTTGAATGATAATGAGAGAATTGTCTATGAGGCGGTGAGAAACCGTTTCCTGGCACAGTTTATGCCAGCTGCTGTTTCTCTGGATACAACTCTAAAATGTAAGATTCAGGATATGGACCTTCCTGGAATATTTCAGTCCAAGGGTAAGGTGATCTTAGAACCAGGATGGAAGCTGATGGAAGGAATTGATTCCAAGGAGGTAATTCTTCCGGATCTTGAGAAGGGAGATTTGGTAGAGACCAAAAAAGCTATGGTGGAGGAAGTTGAGCGTAAGCCTCCGAAACATCATACAGAGAAGACGCTGCTTCGTGTTATGGAGACATGCGGAAAGAAATACGAAGAGAAGGATGAGGAGAAGATGATGATGGCAATCCTGTCTGGATTCAGTATCGGAACTCCTGCCACCCGTGCCGAGACGATTAAGAAGCTCAAGACCGCCAAGTATATCCGTTCTAAGGGCAAGAGCTTAATCTGTACAGATTTGGGAAGACAGATAGTGGAGACGTTCCCTGTGAGAGAACTTTTTGACTTAGAATACACTGGAAGATTGGAGAAGACGCTCCAGGATATTGAGAAGCAGAAATTTACCAGCCAGGAATTCATGGAGATGATTAAAAATTTTGTCGTGACCTCTGTTCAAAAGATTAAAGAAGATCCAGACTTCGGAGCCAGGATTGGAGCAGACGGTGAGACCATCCACTCTGGATCAATCGGCAAATGTCCAGAGTGTGGGGGAGATGTCTATGAGAATGAACGGGCTTTTGGATGTTCTAATTGGAAGAAGGGCTGTAAGTTCACCCTCTGGAAAAATGATAAATTTATTGCTTATTTTGGAAAAGAGGTAACTTACGAATTCGCAGTCAATCTCCTAAAATACCACGGCAAGGTCGGACTTAAGGATTGCATGGACCAGCGGGGACAGAAATTCAATGCCATCTTCTACTATGAGAAAGATCCAGAGACTGGAAGGTATCAATGGAGGGTTCGGAGAGTCTGAATCACCGGAATCGAGTTCATCAATTCGTAAGTTGAAAGTCGATTCGAAGTTTGTTAAGATAGATGAAAGTACTAATTTCGAAAGGAGCGGCAGGAATATCTGCCGAAAATAAGATGAAAGAATTAGAGAATAAATCCATTTTTGAGGATCTTGATAAGACGATCGCAAAACCATTATTTGAGAAGACAACTTATCCATGGGAGATCTTAGATCTCATCCATGACTTTATCTTAGAGGTTGGCCCAACTCTTCCAAAGGACGAGTATGATGAGGTGAAGGAGAATGTCTGGGTAGCAAAGTCTGCCAATGTTTTTGAGTCTGCCTATATCAACGGCCCGGCAATTATCGGACCGGAGGCCGAGGTGCGTCATTGTGCTTTTATCCGTGGCAATGCTATTGTGGGAGCTGGTGCTACCATCGGTAACTCTACAGAGCTTAAGAATGTCATTATTTTTGATAAGGTAGAGGTTCCGCATTACAATTATGTGGGAGATTCTCTCTTAGGATTCCGTTCTCACATGGGAGCTGGTTCTATCACTTCTAATGTTAAATCTGACCGTAAACTGGTTGAGATTAAGTGTAAGGGTGAGAGAATTAAGACAGGACGCAAGAAAGTCGGAGCAATCTTAGGTGATTTTGTGGAAGTTGGCTGTGGTTCCATCTTAAATCCTGGTTCTGTGGTAGGTGCTCACACAAATATCTATCCACTCTCCTCCGTCAGAGGGTATGTGCCAGGATACTCTATCTATAAAAATCAGAATGAAGTCGTGGAGAAAGAGAACCGCGACTAGGCGAGTGAGGTGCTTTTACGGATGAGGAGAAGATTTGCCAGGGGGCTCAGTGTTCTTCTTGCAGCGGTTATGATGGCTTCCATGCTGACCGGATGTAAACCGTCAAGAAAGAAAGTGGTACAGTCCTCCTATTATCAGAATCTTTTGAAAAAGAAAGAGAAGCTCGAAAAAGAGAATGATAAATTAACAAAGAAGGTTCAGGAAGCTGAGACCAAGACCCAGGACAGCAGACGAGCAAGTGAGTACTTAAAGAAGCTCGGTCGTAATAAGTTAGATAAGCTTGTAATCGGTTACTCCGATGATATGGATGATACCTCTACCTCTTTAACAGAGGCAGGATCCTTCCAATTTGTCGTGGACGCCTTAAGCAGAGCAGACCTAACGACTCTCTATACGGTTAAGACATTAGAGGAGAATTATGAACCTAAGTATGAGTACATCTTATATGATGAGGATAATACGGTCTATGAG
This sequence comes from Lachnospiraceae bacterium, assembly GCA_036310685.1. Taxonomy (GTDB): domain Bacteria; phylum Bacillota; class Clostridia; order Lachnospirales; family Lachnospiraceae; genus Anaerobutyricum. Next base: position 22,000 of record JAXJRI010000196.1, read on the forward strand.
ATGAAAGTTTATGGCAAGGGTTATGTCATTTTCTCCGACCTACCTGATGATGTCTACTATATTGAGGATATTAATACTTTAGGAGATGCCTTCCTTCCATTTACGAATGGTTATCCAGACTGTCCAGTGCTTCATAGGATGGCAGACAGTTCATTGATTACTTCAGATGATAAGAAGTATTATTGTCAGGATATTTCTGCCAAGACTGCAACATTTATCAGTCAGATGAACAAGAAGAAGGCCAGCTATGACAAGGCGGTCAAAGAATGGAAGAAGAATTATAAGGACAAGCATAAGAAAGATAAGAATGTAACTGCGTCAGATTATCTGCCAGATTTCAAAACCTACACTTATCACTATCACGGTGCGACAATGAAACTGATGATTTATGATAAGTATATCTGTATCGAGAATAAGAATGGGGACCGAATCTGGTATCAGACGGATAAGGACAATATCAGTCAGCTGAAAGATCTGTTTAAGGAGGAGGAAGTAGATACTTCTTCTACTGAATCAGAAGATAGTGACAGCAATAAGACACATGATACCTCTGCAGAAGAGGGAACAACCGAGCGTCACCATAATGTTAATATTGATGAGGAAGATCCTGACTCTGAACGTTACAGTTTTATTGATGAAGAATAATAAAGAAAAAGCGGCGGTGATTTAATTTAAAATTAATCACACGCCGTTTTTTTGATAAGCATGCAAAATGGACCGCCAATGGCTGCCCATTTTGTTAAACTGCAAGTGAGGTGCGGTGGCACGTTTCGCTTGCTCTTATGCTTAGGAATTTTTCTCGATAACTGGAATCACATCTAGGAGTGAATCAGCAACAGTCAGACATTGGTCAGCCAGATCCTCTGGAATTACTGCCAGGTCTGGGACTGCGATGACTGGAATGCCGCCATTAATTGCTGCCTGGATTCCATTAGGGGAATCTTCCAGCACGAGAGCATCTTTTGGATCCACATCGAATCTCTGGCAGAGTGCCAGGAAAATATCAGGAGCTGGCTTGCCATGCTCGATTTCTATGGCAGAGATGAGATCCTCCTCTGTGAATTCACCCTCTAAGTCAGTACTCTTAAGATTCTTCCAGATAACTTCTCTGGAGGACCCACTGGCAATCGTCTTCTTCAATCCACGCTGATTAATGGCACTGATCAATTCTTTGAGCCCTCTTTTTTCAGGGACGCCATCACGCTCCATTATGGCTCTAGCATCTTTGCCGACCTCTTCATACAGTGTCTCTGGATCAATCACATCACCATAGAGCTGACGGTAGAGGGCAAGATTGTCGGACTTCTTAAGGCCAAGTTGCAGACGAAAATCATCGACAGTTGCCTTAATCCCCAGAGATGCCATCTTCTTAAGAAATGAGTTGCAGGTCAGACGTTCGGTATCGAACATCAGACCATCCATGTCAAAAATAATTAGCTGAAACATTGCTGCCTCCCTAGTTGTCAATTACAGTCTGAAATACTCAGAAGTTGGTTTAAAAAGATTATCCTTAGAAATCTTGTCGAGGGATGGGATACCGCACATCTTCATAGCATCCTTGAGCTCTTTGCCAAGCTTCTCTGTGTAAACCTTTACGCCATCTTCGCCTCCGCCGTATACTGCAGTTACATATGGACGAGCAATCAGAACGCCATCTGCGCCAAGTGCCAGTGCCTTCAAGATATCAACACCAGAACGGATACCGCCGTCAACAAGAATTGTCATCTCGCCCTTAACAGCGTCAGCAATCTGCTCTAATACCTCTGCAGTAGCAGGAGTCTGGTCAAGAACACGTCCGCCATGGTTGGAAACAACGATAGCGCTTGCTCCAGCCTTCTTTGCGTTTAAAGCACCCTGAACTGTCATAATACCTTTTACGATAAATGGCTTTCCAGCAGTTTTAATAACATCAGCTAATTCCTCAGTTGTCTTAGATCCAGCTGGAGGAGTCAGTCCCTGAAGGAATGGAAGACCAGCAGCGTCAACATCCATTGCAACTGCGAAAGAGTTGGACTCTTTTACAAGGTCGAATTTCTCTTTTAATGTATTAACATCCCAAGGTTTTACAGTTGGGATTCCAACACCGTCATATTTACGAATAGCAGCGGTAGCAGCTTTCATAACATCTGCGTTCGTTCCGTCACCAGTAAATGCAGCAATACCAGCCTCTGCGCATGCTTTTACTAAAATATCATTGTAAGAGATATCATTTAACTTGTCTCCGTAATGAAGGTTAACAGCGCCAACAGGTCCTGCGAAGATTGGGTACTTCATCTTGCGGCCGAAGAACTCACAGGAAGTATCTGGCTCAACGTTCTCGCTGATTGTGTTCATATTAACACGGAGCTTCATCCATGCATCAAAGTTACGAATCGCAACATCGCCATATCCCTTTGCGCCAGGTCCAGGAACCTGATTCTTACAAGCCTTTCCGTTACAGACTGGGCAAGCTTTACAGTACTTACCAATGCAGGTACGTGCATTCTCTAAGATCTCTTGATAAGTCATTTGAAATTACCTCCTCATAATACTAAATATACCGTTTCTATTCTACACCAAAGAAGACTGGTTGACCACACTTAAAAAGAGGTCACTCTATTTTTGAGTTTTATATTAAGTCCTTTTGACAAAAGAGAGGTTTATAGTATAATAGACGAGTATGAAACACAATTCGACAAGATTAAGAATAAGATAGATAAGGAAGGTTTGAAAAAGAAAAATGAGTAGTAAGATTATTTTAACAGGTGACAGACCAACAGGGAGACTGCATGTTGGTCACTATGTTGGCTCACTGCGAAGAAGAGTGGAGATGCAGAATTCCGGCGAGTTTGACAAGATTTATATCATGATCGCAGATGCTCAGGCTCTGACAGATAATGCAGATAATCCAGAGAAGGTTAGACAGAATATCATGGAGGTAGCCTTAGACTATCTTTCTGTTGGCATTGATCCAGCTAAGACAACTATTCTGATTCAGTCTATGATTCCAGAACTTACAGAGCTGACATTCTACTACGCAAACCTTGTTACAGTCTCTAGACTACAGAGAAATCCTACCGTTAAGAATGAGATTAAGATGCGTAGCTTTGAGACCTCTATCCCAGTAGGATTCTTTACTTATCCTATCAGCCAGGCTGCTGATATCACTGCTTTTAAGGCTACGACAGTTCCAGCTGGTGAGGACCAGGCTCCAATGATTGAGCAGGCCCAGGAGATCGTTCATAAATTTAACTCCGTTTATGGGGAGACATTGGTAAGTCCTAAGATTGCTCTTCCAGAGAATGAAGTTTCTATGAGACTTCCTGGTATCGATGGTAAGGCTAAGATGAGCAAGTCTTTAGGTAATGCCATCTATCTATCTGATACCGCAGCAGAGGTTAAGAAGAAAGTTATGTCTATGTTTACCGATCCAAATCACTTAAGAGTTGAAGATCCTGGTAAGGTAGAGGGCAATGCAGTATTCATCTACTTAGACGCTTTCTGCAAGCCTGAGCATTTCAAAGAGTTCCTTCCAGAGTATGAGAACTTAGATGCACTGAAGGATCACTACAGAAGAGGTGGCCTTGGTGATGTTAAGGTAAAGAAGTTCTTAATTAAAGTCCTTAATTCTGAGTTAGAGCCTATTCGCGAGAGAAGAGCATATTGGGAGCAGAGGGTTCCAGAAGTATATGAGATCTTAAAGAGGGGAACAGAAGAGGCTGAGAAGGTTGCTGCTCAGACCTTAAAAGAAGTAAAGGCATCCATGAGAATCAATTACTTTGACAATGATGACATGGTCAAAGAGCAGATGGCAAAATACGCAAAATAATTGATTAATTTCTATTGAGAAAAGCTATCAACTGCCACATTGACTTCCAAGAAAATGTTAGTCTATAATAAATATAGTTAGCTACATATAACTTTAAAAAGAAGTTCATACATTTTTTCGGAGGTATCTATGAGTGTTGTTATCGTTGGCGGTCATGACCGTATGGTTGGGGAATATAAGCGGATTTGTAAGAAGCATCATTGTAAGGCGAAGGTCTTTACTCAGATGTGTGGAAATTTGAGCACACAGATTGGTTCCCCAGACCTGTTGATATTATTCACCAGTACCGTCTCACATAAGATGGTCCGCTGTGCTTTAGCAGAGGCAGGCAAATGTAATGCAAACGTGGTAAGATGCCACACTAGCAGCAAGACAGCATTACAGGAGATTCTTGATCAGGCATGTGCTAGATAGTTTAAATGAAGTCATGTAAATTAGTACGTAACAAATCACCAGTCCACAGGAATAGTGAGTAGTCATTCCATGATAATCGGAAGAGCAAGAATTAAGATTATCGCGGGTGTGACATAAGAGCTATCCCTGTGGATTTTTTTTTGAGGATTGACATTTTTTTGATCCGTCGTATAATAGAAGACGATTGTTCACGAGTGAACTGTTTTTATATGAACAGTACATTTGTAAACAGATTGAGAACAATGTGTAAGGAGGTGGATCCTATGAAAGCAGAAGAAGCAAAGTTTGCGGAACGATATCTTGGTCTGACGGTCAAGACACTCAGTCGGATGATCGGACAGAAGATGGTTGAGATTCAGGATCAGGATCCGATTCTTGGGGAGATTCCATTGCTTCAGAGATGGATTATTGGATATCTCTCTCACTGTCATGGACAGGATGTCTATCAGAAAGATCTTGAGAAGGACTTTCATGTGGCTCGGTCAACGGTGACAAGTCACGTGAAGCAGATGGAGAAGGAAGGCTTTATCTGCAGAGAGAGTGTGGAAAGTGATTCTCGTTTGAAGAAACTGGTGCTGCTTCCTAAGGGAGCTAAGTACGAGAAACAGATAGAGGAGGCTTTCATTCGAGCAGAAGAGCAGATGCAACAAGGCATTGCCCAGGATGATATGAATACGTTTTATAGAGTTATCGACCAGATTAAGAATAATCTTACTCAGTAGTAGAAAGGAAGTGAGATAGGATGGATACATTAAAACCCTTGATGGCGGAAGTGAAAGAGTTTAAGAAAGACTCTTTCCTTACCCCACTCTTCATGATTCTTGAGGTAGTCATGGAGATGATCATTCCACTCCTGATGGCATCGATCATTGATTACGGTGTTGAGAAGGGGGATATCCACCATATTTATATTGAAGGTCTCTGGATGTTAGTGGCAGCGGCAATTGGTCTTTTTGCTGGTGTCATGGGAGGAAAGTACGGTGCACGTGCATCGACAGGATTCGCCAGAAACTTAAGGAAGGCAATGTTTGGTAATATTCAGACATTTTCCTTTTCCAACATTGATAAATTCAGTACAGGTTCTCTGGTTACTCGTATGACAACGGATGTAACTAATGTGCAGAACTCGTATCAGATGATACTTCGAATTGGAGCCAGAGCCCCGCTCTCGTTAATCACAGCCATGGTGATGTCTTACATGGTCAATGCTAAGCTTGCGACAGTTTATCTGATTGCAGTTATCCTTTTAGGAATCTTGCTTTTTGTTGTGGCACTCTTTGCCATGAAGTATTTCAGACAGGTTTTTGATAAGTACGATGACTTGAACACTGATGTCCAAGAAAATGTCACTGCGATCCGTGTGGTTAAAGCTTATGTTCGTGAAGATTACGAGAAGAAGCGTTTCCACAAGGCTAACAATAACCTTTATCATATGTTCTGCCGAGCAGAGCGTATTGTTTCCATCAATGCACCAGCAATGATTTTGACCATCTATTCCACCATCCTGCTGATTAGCTGGCTCGGTGCCAAGATGATTGTTTCTAAGACACTGACAACTGGTGAGCTCATGATGCTTCTTACTTATTGTATGAACATCCTCATGAGTCTGATGATGCTCTCCATGGTCTTTGTCATGATTACCTTGAGTTTGGCTTCTGCAAGACGTATCTCTGAGGTTCTGACAGAGAAGCCAGACATCGTGAACCCAGAAGATCCAGTTTATGAAGTGAAAGATGGAAGTATCGATTTTGATCATGTAACTTTCCGATATCACAAGAACAGTGAGAAGCCAGTCCTAGATGATATCAATTTAAGTATTCGGTCTGGAGAGACCATCGGTATTATCGGCGGAACTGGAAGTTCTAAGACTTCCCTTGTCAACATCATCAGCCGTCTTTATGATGTGTCGGATGGTTCTCTTAAAGTCGGAGGCTTAGATGTCAGAAAGTATGACCTGGAGACACTCCGTGATAAGGTCGCCGTGGTTCTTCAGCAGAACGTCCTTTTCTCTGGTACGATCTTAGAGAACTTAAGATGGGGTAATAAGGACGCTTCACTGGAAGAATGTCAGAGGGCCTGTCGTCTTGCCTGTGCAGATGAGTTTATCGACCGTATGCCAGAGGGATACAACACTTACCTTGAGCAGGGCGGAACGAATGTCTCCGGTGGACAGAAACAGCGTCTCTGTATTGCCAGAGCTCTCTTAAAGAAACCAAAGATTCTGATCCTGGATGATTCCACAAGTGCTGTCGATACAGCAACCGATGCGAAGATCAGACAGGCTATGGCGACAGAGATTCCAGATACGACCAAGCTGATTATCGCTCAGAGGATCTCTTCCGTACAGGATGCAGATCGAATCATTGTCATGAATAATGGTAAAGTAGATGCTTTCGATACTCATGAGCATCTGCTTGAGAATAATGAGATTTATCAGGAAGTTTACGAGGCTCAGCAGAGCAGCGGCGGAGACTTCGATGAGAATGGAGGTGAGGCATAATGGCGGAAGCTAGAGCAGTCGGAGGAAGAAGAAATCGAATGAGAGGGCAGAAGAAGGTTGACCATCCTTTCCGAATTCTAAAGCGTGTGATGGATTACACCTTTATGCAGTATAAGCTATTATCCCTGGTCGTATTTATCTGTATTGTCGTGAATGTTCTCTCCAATGTACAGGGAACCATGTTCATGCAGACCTTGATTGATGCTTACATTATACCAATGCTGAAGGATCAGAATCATGATTTTGGTCCGTTACTCGCCGCTATGGCAAGAGTAGGTGCCTTTTACGCTGCTGGTGTGTTGGCATCCTTCATTCAGACACAGCTGATGGTTAACATTACACAGGGTACGCTTCGACATATGCGTGAGGATGTCTTCACTCACATGGAAGACCTTCCAATCAGATACTTTGATTCTCATAAGCACGGCGATATCATGTCGGTTTACACCAACGATATTGATACTCTCCGTCAGATGATCTCACAGAGTGTGCCGATGATTATTCAGAGTAGTTTTACTTTAGTGGCAACTTTGGTTTCCATGGTTATCTTAAGTATTCCGCTGACTATCGTCACCTTACTGATGGTTGGGGTAACTTTAATTTGTACGAGGAAGCTGGCGGGACTTTCTGCAAAATACTTTATAAAACAGCAGACAGATCTGGGTGCTACCAATGGATTTATCGAGGAGATGATCTCAGGACAGAAGGTTGTTAAGGTGTTCAACCATGAGGAAGCTAACAGCGCTAAGTTTGACGAGCTGAATGATCAGCTTTTCGATAGTGCTGACCTCGCCAACCGTTATGCCAATATCACAATGCCAGCCAATGCCCAGATCGGTAATGTCTCCTATGTTCTCTGTGCGATTGTCGGTGGAATCTTAGCAATCAATGGATTCGGTGGATTTACCTTAGGTAAGTTAGCAAGTTTCTTAACTTTCAATAAGGGATTCAATATGCCAATCGCTCAGGTCAGTCAGCAGATCAACTTCGTTGTCATGGCTATGGCAGGAGCACAGCGTATCTTTGCATTATTAGATGAGAAAGCAGAGGTTGATGAGGGATATGTTACTTTGGTCCGCGCCAACATTGACGAAGACGGAACTGTTCACGAGTCCGAGAAGAGAACAGGACACTGGGCTTGGAAGCATTATCATAAAGCGGATGGAACAACCACCTACAAGCAGATGCTTGGCGAGGTTACCTTCCATGATGTGGATTTTGGCTATGATCCTAATAAGGTTGTACTTCACAATATTGAGATGTATGCTAAACCAGGCCAGAAGATTGCATTTGTTGGTTCTACTGGTGCTGGAAAGACAACCATCACGAACCTGATCAATCGTTTCTATGATATTCAAGATGGTAAGATCCGTTATGACGACATTAACATTAATAAGATTAAGAAAGCAGATTTGAGAAGATCCCTCGGTATGGTTCTTCAGGATACTCACCTGTTCACCGCTACTGTCCGTGAGAATATCCGCTACGGTAAGCTGGATGCGACAGATGAGGAAGTCGTGGCAGCGGCTAAGCTAGCCAATGCAGATGAGTTTATAAGGCGTCTTCCAAATGGCTATGATACGGTGCTGCATGGTGATGGAGCTAACTTAAGTCAGGGACAGAGACAGCTTCTCGCCATTGCCAGAGCTGCCATCGCAGACCCGCCAGTATTGATCTTAGATGAGGCAACCTCTTCCATCGATACCAGAACTGAGAAGCTGGTTCAGGAGGGTATGGATAAGCTGATGCACGGAAGAACAACATTTGTTATTGCACACAGACTTTCCACCATCAAGAACAGTGACTGTATCATGGTTCTGGAGCAGGGACGCATCATCGAGAGAGGATCTCATGAGGAACTCCTTGCTAAGAAGGGCAGATACTATCAGCTCTACACTGGAAAGAAAGCAAGCTGACAATGTTATAGAAGGAGATAGAGAAGTATGTTAGATAAGAATAGGACAAAACTCGCATTTGATTCCAAGTTTATAAAGATTTATGAGTATGAGCGTCCAGGCGCTAACAGTTATTATGTTGCTAGCCGTAAGGATAAGGACCGTTTTACGGCAACTCTGAGTGATGAGGAAGCGAAAACAATGCTTCCAGATGCAGTAAGCTGCTTTGTAGTACTTAATGTAAAAGGGGAGGAGCCTAAACTGCTCTTAAATTGGGAATTCCGTTATCCAGTAGGACAGTATATGCTGAGTGTTCCAGCAGGACTGATTGATAAGAAAGATTATGAGAATCCAAATGCACTCACAGACACTGCAGTCAGAGAACTCATGGAGGAGACTGGCATTCAGGTGACAGATGCGGATGAAGTAAAGGTTGTCAATCCAGGTGTCTTCAGTACTCCGGGCATGACGGATGAGAATAATGCTTTAGTATACATTTCTATCAACCGTGATCAGATGCCAAGCATGGATCATGACCATGCAGAAAAGACTGAGAAATTCCAGGGCTTCCGTCTTGTAACCAAGAAAGAAGCTGAGAAATATCTGGTTGATGGAAAAGATGAGCACGGTAATTATTATCCACTCTTTACCTGGGCAGCCCTCATGTTCTTTATTGGAGTATAATCGTCAAGATTGTGTAAGTCGCAAAGCGACGGAACATTCCGTAGTCACTTTTAACACTCACGTCATTATGAGAAAAAGGGATAATTCCTCAATTGATAAGAGAGGAATTATCCCTTTTGCCGTATCCATCTTTTGGAAGGTGTTAATCTATCCATAGAGTTTATTGTGCGATATCCATCACATACTGGCATGCATTGCAGGAGTAAGTCCAGTAACCGCCCCTTGTTTCAAAGCTTGAGATGTATACCTGACCTTTTGACTGGGAGGCATGAATCACTAGACCGTCACCTAAGTAGATGCCAGCATGGTTACCCTCAGATCCGACATGATAGAGTACATCTCCAGGAGTTACATTATCTAAGTCCTTCACAGGAGTCAGGTAAGATGCCATACGGTCCATCTGATCTACGGTAGTTGCACCAACATCCATTCCAGTTCCCTCATAGAATGCTTTATGAATCAGGCTGGAGCAGTCATCATATCCTTCCTCATCTCGTTTCTCCTGACTGTAGTATTCTGCCAGATGATTATTTGCAGCGCCGATGACAGCAGATCTTGCTTCTGATACAGAGGATACTTTTAAAGTGTAGTTCTCGGTATCGGCTACAGAATCCGCAATTGGAGCCTCGACAGCCGTAGTTTGAGCTTCTGCTGGAGCCTCGACAGCCGTAGTTTGAGCTTCTGCTGGAGCCTCAGGAGCCGTAGTTTGAGCTTCTGTTGGAGCCTCAGCAGCCGTAGTTTGAGCTTCTGCTGGAGCCTCAGTATCTGTAGCAGCAGCTTCTGTGGTCAGCAGATCTTTATAGATATAACCCTTGCTACCATCCACAGTTACCTTAATCCAGTTGCCTTTCTGCCCGAGTTTTGTGACCGGAGTTCCGGCAATGACGGCAGTCTTGATTTTTGAGGATGCTGATGCACTTTTGCGGACATTTACTCCATCTGTAGTGAAAAGGATGGTTGACTTTGCCTGTGCCAAAGCAGACGGAAGGGTGATAATACAAGAGAAAGCAAGAGTTCCTGCAGTGAGACAAGCCAAAAGTCTCTTTTTGGCTGTATTAGAACTTCTCTTAGAACGGTCGTCTCTTAAAAAAGCTTGACGATTGCGCAGAATACGCTCCCTTTTTGCCGGATCAGTGGATGCAATCTGATCTGCCTTCAGACGCTTGGCTGCAAGAATCCGGCTTCCCCTGCGGCCTCCACGATGCGCGTGTGATGTGTAATTCTCCATACTTCTCATGTCTCCTTATTGAAAAACTGATTCTTATGATGATATATGAGACATTATAGCATAAACTGCGAGAAAAAGTATGTTTTTTGTAAAAATAACACAAATATACACAGCTATAAAAAACTATTTTAATGATGTGGATGTCAAATAATGCATGAGCAGTAACCATTACAAAAATATATCCGTACTCAAAAGAAAATGTAATTTACATCGATATGTCTTAATAGTATACTTATGATATGGATTATTAGGTTTCGATATAAATTTTGTGCAAAATTGATAAAGAGCTAGTGATTTTTTGTCGTTTTGCCTGAAGTGATAGAGAGAAAGTTGAGGAAAAAGATGAGAGAGCGAGTACCATCTCAAGTGGTCATGCAAAAGATTATCCCGAATATTAATCCGCTCTTGTCAGAGAATTGGAAGGTGCCAGAGGGTGACCGGGCTATGGGTGTAATCAGCTGTGATCACGAGGAGACTATGCTGCTGGCTTTGGATGATGCATCTAAGAAGGCAGATATTACGGTCCTTTATGCACAGACAGTCTATGAGGGACGTCATTATTCCTGGAGTCGTTATGGCGGCGAGATTACTGCCATTATCACTGGTAAGAATGTATCGGATGTCTCCAGTGGAATCCGCTATATTGATGATTATATCAGACGTGGAGATGATCTCTTCTTGATTAGCGGAGAGAACTGCACCATGTATTATGCTCAGGTGACACCACACGCAGGGCCTTTCTTTAGGGATCGTTATGGAATTGCTCAGGGCAGTGCCTATGCTTATCTTCTGGGAGACCCTATCGCAAGTATGTATGCACTGGATCATGCTTTGAATGCCAGTCAGACTCATATTGCAAAGCTACAAAGACCGCAGACCAGAGATAATAAAGCAGGAGCAATCGTAGTGGGCACGGAGGCAGCCTGCAAGACCGCGGCGGATGTGTTTTCTAAGGTCGTAGAACAGATTGCAAGGCGGCCGCTTATGTATCAGTGAGAAAGCTAGGAGGATGAATGATGGAAATCAAAGATATGAAAGTTAGAATGATGAGCTGCAGGATCATTCCCCTGGTGAATGGAGATTTTGCGAAAGCCTGGAAGATTCCAGAGGATCACCACAGTGTCGGCTTCTTTGCGACAGATAACGATGATGTGGGTTACCTTGCGGTAGACGATGCGACTAAGAAAGCGAATATCCAAGTGATTCATGCAGAGACCTATTATGGAGGATATCATTGTTCTTGGAGCAGTTACGGCGGCAGTGTGTTTATTATGTTCTCAGGTCCTAAGGTAGAGGATGTCCGCAGTGGAATGCGTTATGTGAAAGATTTCTTAGAGAATCATTCAAGACTTCGCAACTTTGATGGAGATGAGGGGACAGCTTTTTATGCACAGACGATCCCGAGAATCGGAAAGTATTTCAGCGAGCTGTGTCATGTCCCAGAGGGAACTTCCTTTGCCTATCTGGTTGGAGGTCCTATTGAGACTAGCTATGCATTAGATAAGGCACTGAAGGCGTCGGATACAAAGATTGGATATTACTGGTTCCCACCTTCACATGCTAATTCTTCAGGTGCTGTTGTTGTGGGTACCGAGTCTGCCTGCCGTGCAGCTGAGAGAGCTTTTGTGGAAGCACTCGCATATGCAATCAGTCATCCTCTCGAGATATAAAAACTTTTTATATATTGTTAAAAACGCTTGACTAATATATAGAACACGAGTATAATGGTGGTTTCGAAAAAATGTACAATGGCGATTTTTGCAAATCAAAAATCGTCATTTTTTTGTTGTCTAAAATTTATAGAATTTTTCTGACAAATCTAATGTTTTTGTAAAAATACAACAAGACCTGACCGACGTTTACCCTTAAAATAGTAGAAATTCGTTTGAGACTTACTGAATATCCAAAGAATCTGATATAATTGTAGATAGAATTGGATTATAAATGAAACTTAAGACATTTTTTTGGGAAGCAGGTGCGTTATGTTTAATAAAGGTGATTACATCGTTTACGGTACAAATGGAGTCTGCAGAGTCGACGATTTTATGGAAGTCGATGAGGGAGACGATTCGAGAGTTTATTATGTGTTAGATCCTGTTCGCACACAGGGATCTACAATCTATTCCCCTGTGAATAATAAGAGAGTTCTCATGAGAGGAATTATTTCTAAAGATGAGGCAGAGAGACTGATTGCTGAGGCAGGTCAGATTGAAACGTTAAAACTTGTGGACAGCAGGGCCCAGGAACAGCAGTATAAGGATGTTTTAAAGGGATGCGACTGTGAAGAATGTCTGAAACTTATCAAATCAATTTATAAAAGAATCAAAGAGAGAGAGGCAGCAGGCCGTAAGATTACTGCCGTAGATGAGAAATATATGTTCTTAGCAAAAGACAGCCTTTTTAACGAACTTGCCATCGTTCTTGACATGGATGTCGATGAATTAGACGAGACTATCATGAATGAGTTTGAGAAGAGTTTATCTGTGGCTGCGACAGTATAATGGCTGGCAAATTAGGGGTGGACATTTTCTACGTTCTGTGATAGTGTAGATACGATTTTCAAAAGCTATGACAGGGACAAGTAGCATGACGATCGCTCCCAGTGAGTCGGTGGCAGTGAGAAGCCGGCAGTAGGAAGTCATTGTGAATAACACCCTAGAGCTGTGACCTGAACGCATTACCATGTCAGTAGGTGATCCGTGAGCGCACGTTATGCGTATATGAGAGACTGCCGAGTGCAGTAATTCGGGTGGCACCGCGTGAAGATACGTCCTGAACACATATGATTTGTGTTCAGGACTTTTTTTACGCGAGTAGTGAGCCGAACGGACATGCTTGCATGTACACTCGGCGAGCACCGCGATAACGAGTGAAACTCGCGGAGCGTGTTTCATCTCGTTGCTAAGCATGCAATTGAAGTGCCGGTGGCACTTCAGCTTGTTGCCATGTGTGCGAAATGGACCGTCAGTGGCTGTCCATTTTGTTTTCGGCATAAATACGAATTCTCATCAAAATCAAGCGGAATTGAAAGGAGTTATTATGGAATTATCAACTATTTACAGAACCCAGACGATCGATCAGATCGGTGAGGACAGTGTTGGTAAGACACTGCGTGCTGCAGGATGGGTAGAGAATATTCGTGACCATGGCGGAGTATCCTTCATTGACCTTCGCGATATGTACGGAGTACTTCAGGTTGTCCTTCGAGACACTTCACTTCTTGACGGGATTAACAAAGAGGATTGTATCTCTGTTTCTGGTGTGATGGAGCACCGTGATGAGGATACTTACAATCCTAAGATTCCAACGGGAACTGTCGAGCTCGAGGCACATGAGATTAAGATTCTTGGAAAGGTTTATAAACCACTTCCATTTGAGATTATCACATCCAAAGAGAACCATGAGGATGTTCGACTGAAATATCGTTACTTGGATCTTCGTAATCCGAAGGTTAAGGATAACATGATCTTTCGTTCTAAGGTTATCACATACTTAAGACAGAAGATGACAGAGATGGGATTCTTAGAGATCCAGACACCTATCCTCTGTGCTTCTTCCCCAGAAGGAGCTAGAGATTATATTGTACCTTCCCGTAAGTTTAAGGGTAAGTTCTATGCACTGCCACAGGCACCTCAGCAGTACAAACAGCTTCTGATGGTTTCTGGTTTTGACAAGTACTTCCAGATTGCACCTTGCTTCCGTGATGAGGATGCTAGAGCAGACCGTTCTCCAGGAGAATTCTATCAGCTTGACTTTGAGATGAGTTTTGCAACTCAGGAAGATGTCTTCCGTGTTGGAGAGGAAGTTCTGACCGATACCTTTAACAAGTTCGCTCCAGAGGGCTCTGTTGTCACACAGGGACCATACCCAATCATTTCTTACAAGCAGGCTATGCTTGAGTTTGGATCTGATAAGCCAGACTTACGTAACCCACTTCGTATTATCGATGTGACAGACTTCTTCCAGAGATGTACTTTCAAACCTTTCCATGGACTGACTGTCCGCGCCATCAAGGTTTCACAGAAGATGTCTAAGGGATTCCATGAGAAACTCTTAAAGTTCGCACAGTCTATCGGAATGGGTGGACTGGGATATCTGGAAGTCAAAGAAGGTATGAAGTACAAGGGACCGATCGATAAGTTTATTCCAGATGATATGAAGACAGAGATTGCAGAGCTTGGAGATCTCCACGAGGGAGATACCATTTTCTTCATTGCTGATCATGAGAAGCAGGCTGCTCTCTACGCCGGACAGATCAGAAATGAGCTCGGTAAGAGATTAGACATCTGTGAGAAGAACGCATATCGTTTCTGCTTCGTCAACGACTTCCCAATGTATGAGTTCGATGAGGAGCAGCAGAAGATGATCTTCACTCACAATCCATTCTCCATGCCACAGGGTGGTCTTGAGGCTCTTGAGACGAAGAATCCAGAAGATATCCTCGCTTACCAGTACGATATCGTCTGCAACGGTGTTGAGTTATCTTCCGGTGCTGTGCGTAACCATGACATGAAGATTATGGTTAAGGCATTCGAGATTGCCGGATATACAGAGGAAGACCTTCAGAAGAAATTCGGAGCCCTCTACAATGCATTCCAGTTTGGTGCACCGCCACACGCAGGAATGGCACCTGGTGTTGACCGTATGATCATGCTTCTTCGCAATGAGGAGAACATCCGTGAGGTTATTCCATTCCCAATGAATGGTAATGCACAGGATCTGATGTGCGGAGCCCCTGGTGAGGTTACTGAGATGCAGCTTCGTGAGGCTCACATCAAAGTACGTAAATAATATGGAAAATGTCTTATCAGCAAGATATCAGAGGGTAATTTTACCGAAACAAAGTAGGTAGGAGGGACACATCAATGAGTA
Source organism: Lachnospiraceae bacterium (assembly GCA_036310685.1). Taxonomy (GTDB): domain Bacteria; phylum Bacillota; class Clostridia; order Lachnospirales; family Lachnospiraceae; genus Anaerobutyricum. The sequence continues at coordinate 37,401 of JAXJRI010000196.1, forward strand.
GTTTTTTCAAAGAATTTAAAGAGTTTATTTCAAGAGGTAATGTTCTTGATATGGCAGTTGGTGTTATCATCGGCGGCGCATTCTCCTCTATCGTAAAATCTCTGGTTGAGGATGTTATCATGCCGATCGTAGCGATTCCGACTGGCGGACTTGATTTTAAGCAGATAAAATTAGGGCCTATTATGATTGGAAATCTAATTTCTGCAGTTATTAATTTCCTAATTATTGCCTTTGTATTATTCTGCGTGATCAAGGCTTTCAATAAGGCAAAGGATTTTACTTTACCTCACAAAGAGGAAGAGGAGGCAGCACCTACAACAAAGATCTGCCCTTACTGCAAATCTGAGATTGATATCAATGCTACCCGCTGCCCACATTGTACTTCCGTATTAGAAGAGACAAAAGAGGCATAGTAGAGAGTATGACCAAAGACCTCTGTATCAATGACTGTGATTGGTACAGAGGTCTTTTGGCGTAAAAAGAGGCCGATGCATGATCATCAGCCTCTTAACTAGTATTTGAAAAATATGTTGTCTTTACTTACGTTTATGAAAGATAGCTTTCAATTGCGCTTAATGCCTCGGATTCATCTGCTCCCTCAGCAGTGATCTTAATTGTATCACCGACAGACGGTGAGAAATTCATGACACCCATGATGCTTTTTAAATTCATGGTGAGATCCTCAGTCATTAACAGAAGACGACTGTCGTATTCACAGGCAATCTGTACAAGTTTTGCTAGTGGTAATTCGTTATTTTTAACGAAATCGCCGACTTTTACCTCTTTAGTAATCATCTAGATACCCTCCTCTATAACATTGCCTATCCTAACATATTGTGGTTGAAAGTCAAGATTTAATATTCCTGTAATATTATTTTGTGTGACAATTACTAAAAAAGATTTTGTGAATTTGAAATTTTTGTGAAATGTTAAAGGATATCGGACTTTACTTCTTTGAAAATGTAATTTAAAATTAGAGTATTAGTTTTGTTGTTTTTTAAAAAGGGAGGAAAACAAGATGAAAAAAATTGTAGCGTTAGTTCTTGCTTTAGCAATGGTCTTCTCGCTTGCTGCTTGTGGTTCTTCAGGTTCTAAGTCTTCACCTGAGAAATCTACACAGGCTCCGAAGGCTGTATCCGCTGAGAACATCAAAGTTGGTGCGATCATGGTGGGTGATGAGAACGAGGGTTATTCCGCAGCTCACATCAAAGCACTTGATGAGATGAAGAAAGCATTAGGACTCAAAGATGATCAGGTTATCGTCAAGACAAACATTGGCGAGGATCAGAGCTGTTATGATGCGGCAGCTGATCTTGCAGATCAGGGATGTAACATCGTATTTGCTAACAGTTTTGGTCATGAGGATTACATGATCCAGGCAGCTCAGGAGTATCCTGATGTAACATTCTGCCATGCAACTGGAACAAAGGCTTCCACACAGAATCTTCCGAACTTCCATAACTTCTTTGTAAGAGTTTATGAGGCTCGTTATGTATCTGGTGTTGTTGCAGGTATGAAGTTAAACCAGATGATCAAAGATGGCAAGATCACAGAAGATCAGGCTAAGATTGGTTATGTAGGTGCTTATCCATATGCTGAGGTTGTCAGTGGATTCACATCCTTCTATCTTGGCGCTAAGAGCGTATGCCCAAGCGCAACCATGGAAGTTAAATACACGAACAGCTGGGCTTCTTTCGACCTTGAGAAAGAGTGCGCTGAGCAGCTGATCGCTGATAAATGTGTCTTAATCAGCCAGCATGCTGATACTACTGGTGCTCCTACTGCTTGTGAGGCAGCTGGTGTTCCTTGTGTAGGTTACAACATTGATATGATTCCTACAGCTCCAGATCAGGCGTTAACATCTGCATCTATCAACTGGGGAGTATATTACACATATGCTGTAAAACAGATGATCGACGGCAAGTCAATCGATACAGACTGGGCTCAGGGATTAGCTGAGGACGCTGATAAGATTACAACTCTCAATGATAAGGCAGTCGCTCCTGGAACTGAGGAGAAAGTAGCTGAGGTAGAGAAGGCTATCAAAGATGGTTCCTTACATGTATTTGATCTTTCAACTTTCACAGTTAAAGGCAAGAGCCTTGATGAACTTGTGAAATCTGGAGATAAGGATGCTACTAAGCTGAAAGCATATATCTCAGATGGATATTTCCATGAGTCAGAGCCAGGTGACGGAAGAATTTCTGCTCCTGCATTTGACTTCATTATTGATGGAATCACATCTGTCGTTGAGAAAAAAGGCAACTAACTAGTAGATTATCAGGACCTATCCTGTATTAATGGCAGAGCAGTGTATGCTGCTCTGCCAATTGATGTTCTGTTAAGTATCTGCCTGAGAGATTTCTCAGACAGATACTTGAGAGAATATGTATTGATATAAAGTGAGATATGGAAGGCCTTACAGCAATCCGTATTCACTTAAAGAATTATATGGAGGATAACAAATTGGAACAAGGATATGCCATTGAACTTAAGGATATCACAAAGCGATTCGGCAAGGTCACAGCCAATGATCATGTGAATCTGAATGTGAAAAACGGTGAGATCCTATCCCTGCTCGGTGAGAACGGCAGTGGAAAGACTACCTTGATGAACATGATTTCCGGATTATATTTTCCGGATGAAGGAGAGATCTGCGTTAATGGTAAGAAAGTCTCCATCAGATCACCTAAGGATTCTTTTGATCTTGGAATTGGAATGATTCATCAGCATTTTAAACTGATTGATGTCATGACAGCTGCTGAGAATATCATTCTTGGCCTGAAGGGACCAGCTGTTCTCGATATGAAGACAGTGCGAAAGGATATCATGAATCTGGTGGACAAGTACGGATTCAATCTTGATCCAGACCAGAAGGTATATACGATGACAGTTTCTCAGAAACAGACGGTAGAGATCGTTAAGATGCTTTATCGAGGAGCTAAGATTCTGATCTTAGATGAGCCGACCGCGGTACTGACACCTCAGGAGGTAGAGAAACTTTTCCGCGTGCTTCGCAATATGAGAGATGACGGAAGAGCAATTATCATCATCACTCATAAGTTGAATGAGGTATTGGAGATTTCTGACAGGGTTGCTATTCTTCGAAAGGGCAAGTATGTCGGAACTTTAGAGACGAAAGATGCTACCGTAGAATCATTGACTGAGATGATGGTAGGTGAGAAGGTTTCCCTCAACATCAATCGACCAGTTCCGCATGATACTGTATGCCGACTTTCTGTAAAAGACCTTAATTGCGAGGGACCAGAAGGTCGTAAAATTTTAGACAATATTAACTTCGATGCCTATGGCGGAGAGATTCTTGGTGTTGCCGGTATCTCGGGCTGTGGACAGAAGGAACTTTTAGAAGCCATCGCGGGACTTCAGGAGACATCTAGCGGAAGTATCATCTTCCATTCACCAAAAGGGGAGGATGTTGATCTTTCTAAATATAATTCAACACAGATTAAAAATCTAGGAGTTAAGTATTCCTTCGTTCCTGAGGATCGATTGGGTATGGGACTGGTCGGCTCCATGGGTATGACCGGTAATATGCTTCTTAGAAGTTTCAATAGAGGAAGAGGATTCTTCACTTCACTCTCAGAGCCAAAACAGATGGCAAAGGATATCAAAGAGGATCTTGGGGTTGTCACTCCGTCCATCAATTATCCGGTCCGTCGACTTTCTGGAGGTAATGTCCAGAAGATCTTAGTAGGACGTGAGATTGCTTCCGCACCGTCTGTACTGATGGTTGCTTATCCTGTACGTGGACTTGATATCAATTCTTCATATCAGATCTACAATCTGTTAAATGCACAGAAAGAGAAAGGTGTTGCGGTTATCTGTGTGGCAGAGGACCTCGATATGCTGATTGATTTCTGTGACCGTATTATGGTTCTGTGCGACGGTGTTATGACAGGAATCGTCGATGCCAGAACAACGACAAAAGAAGAGGTAGGTCGTCTGATGACTTACCATGGAGAGAAAGGAACGAAGTAATGGATAATTCAGTGAAAGAACCTCTGGTTCATATTGTGAAACGTGACGAGATTGAGTTCTGGAAGAAATGGGCGATTCGTATCGTGGCAATTCTTCTCTCACTGATCGTCTGTGCCTTATTTATTAATGTCATCACTAAGATGAACCCGGTACAGGTTTATGAGGGTATCGTAGCCGGTGCTGTCGGCAGCAGCCGAAGAATGTGGGTTACCATCCGTGATGGTCTGATTCTTGCTTTAGTAGCAGTTGCTGTTACCCCAGCATTCAAGATGCGCTTTTGGAACATCGGGGCTGAGGGACAGATTTTAGTAGGATGTGCCGCTTCTGCCGCTCTGATGATTTATGCAGGAGCTTCCCTCCCAACAGGACTGCTTCTTCTGCTCATGTTTGTCTGCAGTTTTATCGCAGGAGCAGTATGGGGAATTATTCCAGCAGCATTCAAGGCAAAGTGGAACACGAATGAGACTTTATTTACTTTGATGCTTAACTATGTTGCCATGCAGATTGTGACATATTGCATCGTATTCTGGGAGAATCCTCCAGGATCTAACTCCGTCGGAATTATTAATGCTATGGACCGTGCAGGATGGCTTCCACCTCTGTTCGGATTAGATTATGGATGGAATCTGGTCATTGTATTAGGACTGACCGCACTGATTTATATCTACTTAAAGAGATCGAAACAGGGTTATGAGATCGCTGTTGTCGGTGAGAGTGAGAATACTGCTAGATATGCTGGTATCAGTGTATCCAAAGTAATCATCAGAACTGCCGCTATTTCCGGTGGACTGTCTGGAATCGCAGGCTTCCTCTTAGTCAGTGGATCCAGTCATACGGTATCTGCTACCATCGCTGGAGGCCGTGGTTTTACCGCCATCATCGTATCATGGCTTGCTAAGTTCAATGTTTGGGCTATGATTATTATCTCACTCCTGCTTGTATTTATGAGTCAGGGTGCGATTCAGATTGCAACACAGTATCATCTGAACGAGAACGCTTCCGATGTTATCACAGGTATTATCCTCTTCTTCGTCATCGGCTGCGAGTTCTTCATCAACTATAAACTTGAGTTCAGAAAGAGCCACAATTAAGGAGGGACAGTTCGTTGAGTATTTTAATTACATTTATTCAGAAAGCGATCACGCAGGGAATATGTATGCTCCTTGGTGCAGATGGCGAGATTCTGACAGAAAAATCAGGTAACTTGAACCTTGGTGTTCCTGGAATGATGTATATGGGAGGTATTGCAGGCCTCATGGCTTCTTTCTATTATGAGAAAGGGGCAAGTCATCCTTCTGGATTCATCAGTCTGGTATTATCTTTTATTGCAGCATTTGTTGTGGCAGCGCTTGGAGGACTGATCTATTCTGTCCTGACGATTACCCTTCGTGCCAATCAGAACGTAGCAGGTCTTGCTCTGACTACCTTCGGTGTCGGTTTTGGTAACTTCTTCGGTGGTTCCCTCTCCCAGCTTGCCGGCGGTGTAGGACAGATTTCTGTTGATGCAGCTGGCGCTGCTTATCGTGCTAAGATACCGGGACTTTCCCATATCCCAGTATTAGGAAAGTTATTATTCCATTATGGATTCTTAACTTACTTTGCAATTATTCTGACAATTCTTATGGCATTCTTTATGAACAGGACCAGATGGGGTCTTAACTTAAAGGCAGTCGGTGAGAGTCCACAGGCAGCAGATGCCGCGGGCATTAATGTCACTTTATATAAGTATATGGCAACCGTAATCGGTGGAGGTATTGCTGGTCTTGGTGGTCTTTATTTTGTAATGGAGTATTCCGGAGGGACCTGGACCAATAATGGATTCGGAGACCGTGGATGGCTTGCGGTAGCCTTAGTTATCTTCGCACTTTGGAAACCTCTCAATGCGATCTGGGGATCCATACTGTTCGGTGGACTTTACATCCTTTATCTTTACATCCCAGGACTTGAGAGAAGTACTCAGGAGATCTTTAAGATGCTCCCATATCTGGTAACCATCATCGTACTTGTACTCTCCAGTCTTCGAAAGAAGAGAGAACAGCAGCCGCCAGCAAGTCTGGGACTCGCATATTTCAGAGAAGAGAGGTAGCGATATGAGACGATTTTTTGCAATATTAATGACATCACTTTTGGGACTTTCCCTCACTGCATGTGGACATTCCTCTAACAGTACAACGAGAGAGTCTACTCAGAGTGCAGAAGCTTCCAGCCGTGCTGAGAAGACACAGGATACCGGTGATCTGAAAGTCGGCTTCCTCTTTCCAGGAGATGCATCTGGTCCTGACACTATTTCCAGAACAGAGGGCATTGAAAAGATGCAGTATGCGACAAATCTGCCTGACAGCCAGGTGGAGATTAAGACTGGAGTTAAGCTTGACAATCTTGAGAAAAACGTCGATAAGATGGTTTCTGATGGATGTAACCTGATTTTCTCTACAAATTCTGCTTTTGAGGATCAGATTATTCAGGAAGCTGCTAAGAATAAAGATGTAGAGTTCTGTCAGGAGGGCGGTATTAAGACTGGCGCTAGCAAGAACTATCACACTTACTATACTAAGATTTACGAGGGCTATTATGTCGCAGGAGTTGTGGCCGGCCTTCAGATGAATCATGAGTTAGATGTCGGTAACATGAAGTTAGATAAGACAACGGTTGGTTTTGTCGCACAGAAAGAGAGTCCGGAGAACACAAGCTGCTTTACTGCCTTTGAGTTAGGAATTCGCAGAGTCACCAGTCAGGCATCTACCATGGTTGTCCGCTATGTCGGTACCAAAGGTGTCTACGATGATGACGCAAAAGCCACAAATCAGCTTGTCGCAAGAGATGATATCGGTCTCATTGGAGCGAAAACTTCAACATCCGCACCAGCAGTCATTTGTGCGGAGAATGACACACTTTTCGTAGGAAATGATGCGAACATGATCGCATCTGCTCCTAAGAATGCGGTAACTTCTGCAGCCTCCAACTGGGATGTCTATTATAAGCTTGCAGTTCAGGCTATGGTAGATGGCAAGAAGATTCCACAGGATTGGTCTGGAGGATATGAGGATGGAGCGGTAACTGTCACAAAGCTTAATGATACTTACCTTCCGGAAGATACCGTTGATGAGGTCAACGCGGTGGAATCTGAACTGAGAAAAGGTAAACTGAAAGTCTTCAATACCGATAAGATTACGGTTGATGATACCCCACTGACTCAGCTTGTGAAGACCAACGCTAAGTATAAGAAGTACAAAGCTTATATCAAGAATGGAGAATTTCAGGAATCTGAGGCCAAATCTGCACCAGCTTTCGACATCATGATGGATGGTATCTCTGTGGATAAGGAGGATCACAAGACGAAAGATTCCGAAAAATCTACGGCAGAGGATGAGAAGACAGAAGACTCCTCCAACTAATTCTTGTATATTTGGGAAGGATTGTGGTGGTCGCAAAGCGACGGAACAATCCGTAGTCGCTTTTGACATCCGCATCGTAATATGTTATGATAGTAGCATTGTGATACGATACTGACAGGTATCGAGATGATGTTTGTAAGTAGGAGGTGTAACTGTTGCTGCGTACAGTTTTGACAATAGCTTTTATTATTATCTGTCTGCTGATGATCGTTGTAGTTCTGATGCAGGAAGGCAAAGATGCTGGACTCGGATCTCTGACTGGCCAGGTAGATTCTTATGTTAACAAGAATCGTAGCCATACGAGAGAAGGTAAATTAGAGCGGATCACAACCGTTCTTGGAATTTTATTCTTCATTTTGGCCATCATTCTAGCATTGAAAATTTTTTAAAGTAATTATTTGCCGCTTCTTTATCAGGAAGCGGCTTTCTTTTACATGGGAGAGTTATTATGGACAGTAATCTGTTTGAGCAGAGAAAGACGGCAATCCGTCAGATGATTCAGGATGAGAATTATATCCCTTTAAAATTTGGTGAGATGGCATATCTCATGAATGTTCCCAAACAATCAAGGCATGAATTGAGAGAAGTCTTAGAAGCGTTAGAGGAAGAGGGTAGTATCGAAGTGACTGCCAAGGGCAAATATGTCCGCTCTGCCCATGAGAATGTTGCAGGGGAATTCCGCCAGGCGAAAGGCGGTTTCGGATTTGTCACTGTTAAAGGAAGAGAGAAAGATATCTTTATCCCGGCTTCTGAAGTCCATGGAGCATTTAATCATGATAAGGTCTTAGTGCGTGTGAAGCCAGGCAGGAGTCTGCCAGGCAAGAGCGATGAGGGTAAGATCATCAAGATTTTAAAGAGAGAGACTACTACTCTGGTTGGAACTTTCCAGAAGAGCCGCAACTTTGGATTTGTCATCCCAGATGATACTCACCTGGGCAAGGATATCTTTATTTCAAAGAGATATACCAAAGATGCTCGCAATAATGACCGAGTAGTTGTGAAGATCACATCCTATGGTACTAGGGATAAGAAGCCAGAAGGCCGTGTGATAGAGGTAATCGGCGGATTGGATGACCCGGCAGCGGATGTAACTACGATTGTGAGAGCTTTTGGTATTCATGAAGCATTTCCTGAGGAGGTGCTAGAGGAAGCAAGGGCGATTCCTCAGACCACACCGGATCATCTCAATACCAAGCGCAGAGATTTCAGAGATCTGCTCACGGTCACGATTGATGGTGAGGATGCCAGGGACCTTGACGATGCGGTAACCTTAGAGAAGAAAGACGGATTCTATTATCTGGGAGTTCACATCGCAGATGTATCGCAGTACGTTAAGGAGGGAAGTCCTTTAGACAAGGAAGCCCTCTTAAGAGGAACCAGCGTCTATCTGTCAGACCGTGTCATCCCTATGCTTCCTAAAGAACTGTCCAACGGCATCTGTTCCTTAAATGCAGGCGAGGACCGTCTCGCTATGAGCTGTATGATGAAGGTAGATGACAAGGGTAATGTTGTCGAGCATGAGATTACAGAGTCCCTTATCCGGGTTGACCGGAGGATGAGCTACACAGGTGTCAATGCGATTCTTCAAGGTCAAGACCACAGAGAGGCAGCCCCAGAAGGAATCGTGGATAAATATGGCAAGACTATGCCGGAGTTCTGTCAGGAGATGGCGGAGCTTGCTGGCATCTTGAAGGAGAGAAGAAGAAAGAGAGGAGCCATCGATTTTGACTTCCCTGAATCCAAAATCGTCTTAGATGAACACGGTCTTCCGATTGACATCCACCCTTACGAAAGAAATGTTGCGACAGAACTGATTGAGGACTTTATGCTTCTTGCCAATCAGACGGTGGCGGAGGAGTATTTCTGGCAGGAGATTCCTTTCCTCTACCGTGTTCATGAGGCACCGGACGCTGAGAAAGTTAAGCAGTTAGATATCTTTATCCGCAACTTTGGATATTATTTAAAGACAGGAAGAGAGCATTTCCATCCAAAAGAGATTCAGAAGTTACTTTTCTCTCTGGAGGGAGAGCCAGAGGAGTTGTTGATTAGCCGCCTTGCTCTTCGCTCAATGAAGAGAGCCAAATATACCACACTTAATGTGGGACATTTTGGATTATCCCTTCAGTATTATACACATTTTACCTCTCCGATTCGAAGATACCCTGATCTTCAGATTCATCGTATTATTAAGGAGAACCTGCACGGAAGGATGAATGTTCACAGGATGGAGCATTATGAGAACATCCTGCCGGGGGTAGCTGAGCAGTCTTCCAACATGGAAAGAAGAGCTCAGGATGCGGAGAGAGAGGTAGAGAAACTCAAGAAGATTGAATTTATGGAACAGCATATCGGAGAGGAATACACAGGAATCATCTCTGGAGTCACCAGCTGGGGCTTCTATGTCGAACTGGACAATACCGTCGAGGGATGTGTCCCGATTGCCAGCCTGATGGATGATTACTATCATTTCCATGAGGATACCTATTCTATCGTAGGAGATACCACCGGCAAGGTTTATACCTTAGGACAGACCGTCCAGATTGTTGTGGATTCTGTCGATAAGCTTAAGAAGATGATTGATTTTCGACTGAAACCGGAAGGAGGAGAAGAAGATGCCTAAAAAAGAAGGATTTAAGCTGATTGCCAATAATAAGAAAGCATATCACGATTACTTTATCGATGAGAAATTTGAGGCAGGAATCGAGCTGCATGGAACAGAAGTGAAATCACTCCGCATGGGCAAGTGCAGCATCAAAGAATCTTTCGTCTCAATCGATGGGGGAGAAGTATTTATCAACCACATGCACATCAGTCCTTACGAGAAGGGCAATATCTTTAATAAAGATCCACTGAGAACTAGAAAGCTCCTTCTCCATAAGAACGAGATTTTAAAATTGCAGACCAAGATAAAGATCAAGGGATATACTATTATGCCACTTCGCGTCTATCTCAAGGGCAGCCTGGTTAAAGTAGAGATCGGTCTTGCCAGAGGTAAGAAATTATACGACAAACGCCAGGATATCGCTAAGAAAGATGCCAAGAGAGAGGCAGAGAGAGAATTCAAGATCAGAAACCTGAGTTAGGCAGTTGACAAATCTATGAAAATTAGTATAATAAAATGTACTGACTTGAAAAACAGGTCAGCTATGCAGCGTTTCAAAACCTGCACCAAGGGCTTGTACTGGTTTCGACGGGGGTTTTGAA
>JAXJRI010000197.1:0-5144 GCA_036310685.1 Lachnospiraceae bacterium
ACGGGAATAGGAAGTAAACTAAGCTCAGAAGTATCGAGATCAATGCCTTGTTCTAGGCGAATTCCCTATCACTAACTGACAATAGATTTACACTGTCTTGATTACTATTATGTATTGGCAAATTGCGCTAATAGCGATATAATATTTATAATGACTGAAGTTTGCGAATGTAACTCGCATATTTCCAGCCGTGTATCATTTACGATATCAGTAATATTATTTCAAAGGAGTATAACAAGAATGAAAGTATTAGTAATTAACTGCGGAAGTTCTTCCTTAAAGTATCAGGTTATCGATTCCGATACTGAGAACGTATTAGCAAAAGGTTTATGTGAGCGTATTGGAATTGATGGTGTTCTGACATACCAGCCAGCTGGTAAGGACAAGATCAAGTATGAAGCAGCAATGCCAGCTCACAAACAGGCTATTGAGTTAGTATTAAAGCAGCTCACAGATCCTGAGACAGGTGTTCTTAAATCTGTTGATGAGATTCAGGCTGTTGGACATCGTATGGTACACGGTGGTGAGAAATTCGCTTGCTCTACACTGATGACAGACGAAGTAGTAGCTAAGGTTGAGGAAGTTAACGATCTTGCACCTCTTCACAACCCACCTACATTAGTTGGATACCGCGCTTGTAAAGAGCTTATGCCTAACACACCTATGGTTGGCGTATTCGATACAGCATTCCATCAGACTATGCCACCAGAAGCATTCATCTATGGTTTACCATATGAGTACTATGAGAAATATGGTCTTCGTCGTTACGGATTCCACGGCACAAGCCACAAGTTCGTTGCTGAGAGAGCAGCTGAGTTAGAAGGCAAGGATATCAAAGATCTTAAGATCATCACATGCCATCTTGGAAATGGTGCTTCCGTTACCGCTATCGACGGTGGAAAGAGTGTAGATACTTCCATGGGTCTTACTCCATTAGAGGGTCTGATCATGGGAACACGTTGTGGTGATATCGACCCAACATGTATCGAGTACATTGCTAACAAAGAGCATATGGACTTAGAGCAGGTTATGGAAGTTGTTAATAAGAAGTCTGGTGTATTAGGTATCTCTGGTGTATCTTCTGACTTCCGTGATATCGAGCAAGCTGCGAAAGAGGGCAACAAGCGTGCTCAGCTCGCTCTTGATACTTACAAGCATACACTCCTTAAGTTCATCGGTTCTTATGTAGCAGTATTAGGTGGAGTTGATACCATCGTCTTCACAGCAGGACTTGGTGAGAATGATCCATCTATCCGTAAAAGCATCTGCGAGAATCTCAAGTTCTTAGGAATCACAGTTGATGATGAGAAGAATAATACTCATGGTGAAGAGGTGAAGATCTCTACAGACGATTCTAACGTTGATGTATACGTAATCCCTACAAACGAGGAGCTTGCTATCTGCCGTGATACAGTAGATATTGTTACAAAGAAGTACGTTGAGGATGCTGTCAACAAGGTGCTCGGATAATTCATTCTGATTTAAATTAATCGCTTACTAAGCGTAAATCTCCCGGTGGTTTTCATGGAAACTTGAGACCGCCGGGAGTTCTTTTTGGAGGTAATCTCTCATGAGACATCAATTGAAACTTTATGGGACTTTTGGGCCTTCCTGCCATACTGTAGATACTCTTGTAGATATGCTTCGGGCAGGTATGACCGGAATCCGTCTAAATCTCTCTCACTCTGACCTAAAATCCTGTCATGAATGGATGATGAATCTTCATAAGGCATCGGAAGTGACCCACATCGTTCCCGACCTCTTATGTGATCTGGGTGGCAGGGAACTTCGAGTAGGAAGGATTAACAAACCGATTACTCTTAAAGAACAGGCTGACGTCATCCTGTACCGAGTTGGGGCTGATGATTCCACCAGTACCCATCCTGCAATTCCAATTCCAGAAATTCTCATCGACAGACTCGTAGATAATGATGCATGGCCCGTCATTCTAAAGCTTGACGATGGCAAACTGACACTGCAAGTGACAGAAGCGAAAAGGACCGATGATGAAGAGACGATTCTCCTTGCCAAAGTAATGGTAGGTGGAACTCTTTCTTCCCGAAAAAGTATCGCCTGCGAACAATTAGATCTCAATCTTCCTCCCGTAAGCCAAGAAGACTTAGAGAACATAGGGTACTTTGGAACCTATGGTGTGAGCGGTATTATGGTTCCCTTCACTCAATATCCGAAAGACCTAATTGAAATCAAGAGCATCTTAGTTCAGCGAGGGCTTGTTCACATCAAGATTTTTGCCAAAATAGAAAATGAAACCGGACTTGAGAATCTTCCTTCCTTAATCCCACATTGCGACGAGATCATTATCGCAAGGGGTGACCTGGGTAATAATCTTCCGATGAAGAAAGTTCCGCTAGCACAGAAGAAGATTGCAGCCCTCTGTCAGAGAACAAAGACACCTTTTATGGTTGTCACACAGATGCTCGCCTCCATGGAAGAAAGCAGCACTCCTACCAGAGCGGAAGTATCAGATATCTTTAACGCTGTCTTAGACGGTGCATCTTCCCTCATGCTGACTGGTGAGACCGCTGCTGGAAAGCATCCACTAGAAGCGATGAAAGTACTCTCGGAAGTATCCTTTGAGGCACAGCGCTATCAGATAGACCGACAATTCTTTTAGCGATTCTGCAGTTTCATCACCCTTCGGAACGGTTGCTCGTCGGGTGCACCTAACAAAATGAACAGCCACTGGCAGTTCACTTTGCATGCATGACACATAAAAGCCCTAGGTATCACTCATGTGATTGCCTAGGGCATCTTTGATTCATGCAATATTGTTATTTTACTTTATCAAACTCAGCAAGTTCTGGAAGACACTTTGTCACAGCTGCCCCTCTTCCTCCTGGTCCGATGTGAGTAGTAAGATTCAGCGGAAGATCTCCGTACTCTACCTTAAAACCTGGAAAATGCTCTTCTAGCTCATGGCACCACTGCTCTCTTTCTGCGAACTGATAAGAACATGCAGCCTGCAGCCTTACCTCAGAAGGACTGTGAACATTCATCCGATCCATCTCATCTTCCAAAGCCTTGAAGATTGTATCCTTTGCTTTAGATAGACTTCGAACCTTAGCATAGGCGTCTAAGACATGCCCATGGATCTGCAGGATTGGACGAATCTTTAAAATCTGACCTAAAGCTGCTGCAGTTGGGGTGATTCTTCCACCCTTTTTCAGATACTTCAGTGTGTCCATGAAAATGTAGACAGAGGAATTATCCTGCTCTTTTTCAATACGCTCTTTAATCTGTTTTGCGGAATATCCAAGCTTAATTAAGCCAAGCATATCTTCAATCGTAACTCTGGCAGGAACGGAAACTCTCTGTGTATCCACAACCTCTACCTTGCCATCATATGCTGTAGCATATGTAACGGCGTTAGCATAAGATCCTGAAAGGCCGCTGGAGAGTGGCACATGGACAATCTCATCGTAATCCTGAAGAACCTTATCCCACATATCCATTACCGCACCAGCTGAAGGCTGTGAAGTCTTAATGTCAGCATCTCCGAGTAATTTCTCATAGAATTTATCTCCATCCAGATCAATCCCATCAAAATACTCTACTCCATCAATAATGAAGGGCATCGGAATTACAAAAACTCCTGCTTTCTTACCCTCCTCCAGTGTCATATTCGACGTATCAGTCACGATTGCAATTTTCTTCATTGTACTTTCCTCCATCCTGTTCTGATAAGATTACAGGAATTCTACTAATCTATCTTCTCTATGTTTTTCTCTCTTAATCTGATATAGTTTCTCATCCGCTGCAGAAATAAACTTTTCTGCTGTCACCATATCTTTGGTGTACTGCGCTATACCAATGGAAACAGACAATTTGTAGGACAGATGATTCCTTGCTGTCTGCTTCTTCAACTCATCCTCAATTCCCTGACAGACCTGATCAACAGACTCCAGTGGAAGATTTGAAATCATAATGAACTCATCCCCGCCATATCGAGCAAGAAATGTATTCTTTCCGTATTTTCCACAGATGTGTTTGAGACTGTCTGCAATTAGAATCAGAGCTCTATCTCCTGCTACATGTCCATAACGATCATTAACCTTCTTCAATCCATCAACATCCATCATGAACAGATAAAGCTCTGTGGGATATTCTCTCATCATATCATCAATCCGGTCAAAGAGCAGATCACGATTGTTAATCTGTGTAAGCGGGTCGACTGAGATCAGCTGATCAAGATATCCAATATAGATAATCAGAATTGCCATGGTATTACTGATGGCAAGGTACGGTAATTTATATCCAAAGATTCTAAATATCATAAAAATAAATGGAATTAAAGGATATGTCGTGATTAAAAGAATCTTTTTCCGCTCTGATTTACGATTTCTATGCATCCCATGATAAATCGCCATTGCTGCTAACAGGAACTGAATCACAAACAGGTAGGATTCCTGCCAAGAAGAGAATGGCTGACGAATCAATTGTCCATCATCATAGTAATAAAGCAGATGCGTCCACCTGGTTGTTACATTCAAAACAATTTGAACAGCGACCGAATAATTTATTAATCTCATCACTGGCTTTCGATAAAGTTCTCGGACCTCAGAAACCAGGTAAACTTCCCAAGAAGCAACTGCGATAATCAGGAGAGCATAATAGAGACATAAACTAAAAAAACCAACAGAATCTATCTGTTCTTCCGAAGCACTACGAATAATATATGGACCAAAGGCATTAATCAGCATAGCAAAAACATGGAAAAGTACCATGTTCTTAAACTTTATCTGTGATATCTGTCTGTCGTGTCTCCGGAAACATCGATACAGAATGTATAGCAATATTGCAATACAGAAAAGATTGAGTTCCAGGGATAATACATTGATGTCCATACTGATTACCCTTCCCAAGTATCTCTTGTGATAAATTTATCCAATCCTTATTATTATATTATGAATTCCTATAAGTTACAAGCACTCATCTATTTTGATTTTCCCTTGTTATCTAAAAACGTTACAGTTCATGCATGATATTAATACAGGTAGTTCAAACTATTTTTCACTGACTTCCATCTGGGCCTACGCTCCGCCCTGCCTGCGTCTGCTCCTTATCTTATTTAGAATCTAGGTAAGGAGCAGCAGGACAATACGGCACAGGTGGAAGTCAGCTAT
>JAXJRI010000198.1:0-4461 GCA_036310685.1 Lachnospiraceae bacterium
GTCCTATCTGCTCCTTATCTTATTTAGAATCTAGGTAAGGAGCAGCAGGACAATACGGCACAGGTGGAAGTCAGCTATCAAAATAGCTTATTTAACACTGAAAGATATCATGCATGAACAGTAACATTAAAAGTCGTCAGGTAGTAACCCTGGCGACTTTTTCAATTTTACTCCCTACAATGCCATACTTGACAAATATAAGGATGTGGGTATAATAAACCTAAAGTATATTAGCACTCGTGTTTAATGAGTGCTAATACATTCATTGCACCCCACACACTTTAATACAATTCGATTTATCAAGCAATGAAATCAGTGATTCACAGGAATGTGATAGATAGAGGAAGTGAATATAATGATTACGATACCATATTATAATCTGATTGTGCTGCCGGATGTCGCATTTTATTTCCAGAGCAGCTATGTCAATCAACTGACAAAGGAAGAAGTAAAACCAGGAGATCAGGTGCTCTTTCTTATGCTGAAGGAGGAGAAGGACCGGAAGGATATGACACCGGATGATTTCTATCCGATTGGTGTAGAAGGTACGGTTGAGCTGATTAAGGATGAGAATGTCCGCGTTCGTACTGGAAGCAGAGTAGATATCCAGAAGATTGAAGTTACCGAAGATGACATTAATGTTGAATATGCAGAACGTTTAGATATTGAGGATATGGATTCTGAGGAGCAGAAGAAGCACTTTGAGGATGCCAGACAGGCGCTGCTTCGTCTGATTCAGGGTATGCAGTATGGCATTATGGCCAGACCATATATTATGCAGTGGAAGTCACTCTCAGAGATGGTTTCCGCCATGTCAATGAGACTGTCCCTCTCTAACGAAGAGAAATATCATATCTTAGAGACCGATAAGATAAGCGACCGAACTCTCATGATGGAGAAGATCATGTATGAGTTTGTCGAGATGACGAAGATGGAGATGCAGGCACAGTCTGAGCAGGAAGAGCATAACGAGAAGATTTATCGTGAGGATGCCTTAAAGAAGCAGATTGATTATCTGCAGAAACAGCTCGACGAGATGCACCCAGAAAATGTCACAGATATCCGTAAATTTGAGAAGAAGATTGAAGAGTCTGGTATGAATGAGACTGCCTATAAGGAGGCTGTCAAGATTCTCAACCGTATGAAGCAGGAGGGTAAGGATGGTCATGAGTACGGTATGCTTTATGATTATCTTGACTTTGTCACCAGCCTGGATTGGAAAAAAGAAGAATTCAAACCAATTGATCTTAGTGAGGCGGAGAAGATCCTGGACGAAGATCACTATGGCTTAAAGAAAGTAAAATCCAGAATTATCCAGCAGCTTGCTGTCATGACCTTGAACGAACAGGAGTCTGGATCCATCCTTCTCTTTGTCGGTCCTCCAGGAACCGGCAAGACCAGTATTGGACAGAGTATCGCTCGTGCCTTAGGGAGAAGCTATGTCAGAGTCAGCCTGGGCGGTATCAGGGACGAGGCTGAGATTCGTGGCCACCGCAGGACTTATGTCGGAGCGATGCCAGGACGTATCATGGAAGGAATCAAGAGAAGTGGTTCCTCCAACCCAGTCATGGTTCTAGATGAGGTCGATAAATTGACCAAAGATTACGGTGGAGATCCATCCAGTGCCTTACTGGAAGTATTAGACCCAGAGCAGAATTCTACTTTTACAGATCATTACATGAATGTACCTTATGACCTGTCCAATGTGCTCTTTGTCTGCACAGCCAACAACATTGATACGATTCCAGAACCACTTCTCAATCGTATGGAAGTAATCCAGTTCCCTGGATATACTGCGACAGAGAAACTTCAGATTGCCAAGAGACATTTACTTCCAAAGGCTATGAAGGTGATGGGAATCAAGGCTAAGAATCTGAAAGTGACCGATGATGCGCTCAAACACATCATCTCGGACTACACGATGGAGGCTGGTGTCCGTGGACTGAAGAAGAGGCTGGATACCTTATGCAGAGTGGCAGCTGTCAAGCTTGTCAAAAAGGAGCAGAAGTCCCTGACGGTCAGCCCAAAGAGATTGAAAGAATTCCTTGACATGAAGCCGATTCATCATGACCATGTCACGGAGGAGAAACAGCCTGGCGTTGTCACAGGACTTGCCTGGACACAGGCTGGCGGTGAGATTCTCTTTATTGAGTCCCTGTTTACAAAGGGCAAAGGCAAAACGATCATTACCGGTCAGCTGGGCGATGTCATGAAGGAATCTGTTCAGATTGCCATCAGTCTGGTCAAATATCTCTTCCCAGATAAGGAGAAGTTGTTTGAGGAGAATGACCTTCACATTCATGTTCCAGAAGGTGCTGTTCCTAAGGACGGTCCAAGTGCCGGTATTACCATCACAACTGCATTGTCCTCTCTGATCACTGGAATTCCTGTGAGCCCTGAGTATGCGATGACAGGTGAGGTTTCCCTTCGAGGCGGAGTGATGCCGATCGGCGGGCTTCCTGAAAAACTCATGGCAGCCGAGAGATCTGGAGTCAAGAAAGTATTTATTCCGAAGGAGAATGTAGAAGATCTGGAGGATGTCGCTGAGGAAGTGAAGGAGAAACTGGAGATTATTCCTGTGGAGAATGTCACAGATGTCTTAGAGACTCTGGGAATCCTAAAAGAAGAAAATGCATAAGAACAAGGATTGAAAATTAGTCGACCCTAATTCGAACAACCTCCTATGTTCGTTGCCAAAACAACAGAACCGCTTGCCTTTTTAAGGTATCATTAACGTGTTGATTAAGAAGACAAGTGATAAACGGTTTGGTTTCAAATATAGGAGGTATTATTATGTCTAACGAGATGTTTTGTTTTCAGTGTGAGCAGACAGCAGGCTGTAGTGGCTGCACCAGAAGCGGCGTTTGTGGAAAGAGCCCAGTGGTAGCTCATGAGCAGGATGAGTTAACAGGTGCATTAATTGGTCTTGCAAGAATTGAGGGGGCTAAGACTCCTGAGAATACACAGCTCATCTTAGATGGTCTGTTTACGACAATTACAAACGTTGACTTTGACCCAGTCAGTGTTAATCGTAAGCTTGCTGCAGTTCGTGCTGCAAAGGAAGCAACTGCAAAAGCGAAGGGCGCAGCAGTTCCAGAAGATTATGATATGAACAAGGTATGGAATGCTGACGAAGATATCCGTTCCTTGAAGTCTCTGATTCTTTTCGGAATCCGTGGTATGGCAGCTTATGCATATCATGCAGCAGTGACAGGCTATCATGATGAAGATGTGGATGCTTTCTTCTACAAGGCATTAGAGGCGATTGGACATGATGATTACGGTATGGATCAGCTTCTTCCATTAGTACTTGAGACAGGATCCGTCAACCTTAAATGTATGGCTCTTCTTGATAAGGCCAACACAGAGACATTTGGGACACCAGAGCCTACTCCAGTATCCTTCAAGGTAGAGAAAGGACCTTTCATCGTTGTCACAGGACATGATCTTGAGGACTTAAAGCTTCTCTTAGAGCAGACAAAGGATAAGGGTGTTAACGTTTATACACACGGTGAGATGCTTCCAGCTCATGCATATCCAGAACTGAAGAAGTACCCACAGCTCAAAGGTAACTTTGGTACAGCATGGCAGAATCAGCAGAAGGAGTTTGCAGATCTTCCTGGTGCAATCCTTTACACCACAAACTGCTTGATGCCATTAAAGTCAAGCTATGCAGACAGAGTATTCACGACTGAGATGGTAGAGTTCCCAGAGGCTGTTCACATTGATGAGAAGAAAGATTTCACACCAGTGATCGAGAAGGCATTAGAGCTTGGTGGATATGATGAGGATAAGCAGTTCACAGGTATCAATGGCGGTACAGGTACCATGGTTGGATTTGGACATGGCACGGTGTTAAGTGTAGCTGACAAAGTAGTGGAGGCTGTAAAGAAGGGTGACATCAAGCATTTCTTCTTAGTAGGCGGATGTGACGGCGCAAGAGTCGGAAGAAATTATTACACAGACTTCGTAAAGAAGACTCCTAAGGACAGCATCGTTCTTACACTTGCTTGTGGTAAGTTCCGTTTCAACGACCTTGACCTTGGAACAATCGACGGACTTCCACGTCTTATGGATATGGGACAGTGCAACGATGCATACTCTGCAATCCAGGTAGCATTAGCACTTGCCAACGCATTTGACTGTGGTGTCAATGACCTTCCACTTTCCATGGTTCTGTCTTGGTATGAGCAGAAGGCAGTATGTATCTTACTGACGCTCTTAAGCCTTGGTATCAAGAATATCTACCTTGGACCGACATTACCAGCATTCATCTCTAAGAATGTTCTGAATGTATTAGTTGAGAACTACAACATCACACCAACTTCTACACCAGACGAAGACTTAAAGAAGATCCTTGGCTAATTAGTTACAGTTCATGCACAATGTCATTTAGTTAAGAATGCTACAAAACATCTAAATTGTAAAACAATTGAATAAAGTTGATCAAGCGGGATACTA
>JAXJRI010000199.1:0-4262 GCA_036310685.1 Lachnospiraceae bacterium
ATATGGGTGGATTCCCGAGTGGCCAAAGGGGACAGACTGTAAATCTGCTGCAATTTTGCTTCGATGGTTCGAATCCATCTCCGCCCATTCATTACAAGCTGTTGAATCTAGAATGATTCAGCAGCTTTTTTCTATTCCTGGCATGCAAAATGAACCGCTATTGACTGTTCATTTTGTCTTTTTTATTTTCTTCAAACTTTAAATTGTTAAACAGATACTGTAAAAGAACTAATGCAGTGAGCATGAAGGTATGCTACTCTATGAAAAAGGTTAAAAGGAGGACTTTATAAAATTTCCTGAGAGATAATAAAAATAGGTTAATAGATTTTAACAATATACCAATTTTGTTTTACCATCAGAATTACCAATTTGACATGCTAGAAACAGGAATTTCGTCCGAATTCAGGAGATACATTTAAAAAATCTGAATAATTCTGAAATAATAGACAAAATAATCCGAGATTTTTCTGTAAAAATAAAGATAATAAATAACTTGATTAATAAGTTTAAATCAATTACAATAATAAAAAATAGGTTGATAACTAATACAATATTTATAAAAGAGGGGTAAACACAATGGAAGTTAATCAGAAGAGATTATTTGACCGCTTACAGGAACTCGCACAGATCGGTATGACAGATGAGGGTATCTACTGTATGGCACTCTCCAAAGAGGAGAATGAGGCTCATAAGCTGGTAGCTCAGTACATGGAAGAGGCTGGCATGACAACTCATATGGATGCAGCTGGAAACTTAGTTGGACGTTATGAGGGAACTAAGCCGGATTCACCAGTTGTTATGACAGGTTCTCACATCGACACCGTATATGGTGGCGGAGCTTATGATGGCAGACTTGGTGTTATCGGTGGTATCGAGGCAGTTCAGACTATGCACGAGAAAGGAATCAAACCTATCCATCCAGTTGAGGTTCGCGCATATCGTGATGAGGAAGGATGCCGTTTCGTAGGGAGCTATTCTGGTGCAGGACATCTGACAGGTGGTTATGATCACGGTATCATGGATCATGCTGACAAAGATGGACATACTGTTCGCGAGTGCTTAAAAGACTGTGGAATCGATCCAGAGCATGTTGATGATGCTCGTCTTCCAGAGGGATATGCAAAAGCTCATCTTGAGCTCCACATCGAGCAGGGAGCTGTTCTTGAGAGCAAAGGCCTTCCTGTTGGTGTTGTAACAGGTATCTGCTGCCAGATTCGTGGAGCTGTTACAATCTCTGGTATCGCATCTCATGCAGGAACTACACCTATGGATCTTAGAAAAGATGCTCTTACAGCAGCAAGTGCTTGTATCTTAGAGATTGAGGATGAGGCAAAGAAATGGCCACAGGCAGTAGCAACTGTTGGACAGATCGAGGCATTCCCTGGTGGAGTTAACGTAGTACCTGGTGAAGTTAAGTTCTCTATCGATATGAGAAACCAGAAAGCATCCTTAAGAGACGCTATGTTTGATAAATGCGTAGAGAGAATGAAAGCTGTCTGCGAGAAACGTGGAGTTAAGTTAGACGTTCAGGTACTCATGAAAGATGAGGAAGGTATGCCATGCGCAGACCATATCCAGGATATCGTAGCTGAGGCTACAAAAGAGGCTGGATACGAAGAGTTCAGAATGCCATCTGGAGCAGGACATGACTCCTCCACATTCGCAAACTTCTGCCCAATGGGAATGATCTTCGCAAGATCCAAAGATGGACTTTCCCACAACAAGGATGAGTACACAAGCCCAGAGGATTGTGCAGCAGGTGCAGAGGTACTCTATCGCACTATCGTTAAATTAGCTTGTGAGGACTAATTCTTATCATAAGAAAGCATAAAGACTAAGAGTCGTTAAAAATATGTACCCAAACAGAGAGGCTGTCGTTAGGCGGCCTCTCTGTTTGGGGTTCTTGTGGCCAGACATACCCCTGTTAAGGATTACAGGGTCGTCTTGGATAATGATTGTCCAATCTTTAATCCGAAGTAGAGTCCGGTTAATGAATCCATTCCGGAAGAATGGCCGATGGCCTGGAATTCTCCTTGCACAGCTTTCGTGAATTCTTCACGATAGGCATCGGGTGTTAAACGATGGACATCGGATGTCAAGTGGGAAGATTCACATTTTCTCATGCGGAAGAAGTCGACTACTGCTAAGCTATATTGACCTCGCAGTGCACATCGGAGGAAGGAAGCACTGATATCATTCGTTCGGTCTAAACTTTCTGTGATTCTCATTCTTAAGAGACGGCTGAATGGATGATCCCACAGACCAGTCGCATAAAGGCTCCCCAGCGTTCCACATAAGAAATCATCTCCTCCTGGAGTGAGACCAATCCCCATTCCAATTAGCTTAATCAGATGGCCGACGCAGGAATCTAGCTTGTGATTTTCAATATCTTCTAAAGCTGTATAAATGTTATTTCCAGCAGCATTAAGAATCAGATCATCTGGCCACTGATCTCTGTCTCTTATCAGAGAGGCAAACCCAACCGGGGTAGAGGATGAGAGTATTGTGCTGGCAAGAGCCAGCTTTGCATCAATTAATCTACTAGAGCAAGTATCTTTTTTAAGACCCGTCTTAACTAATTTAGTCTTTCCAAAGTCAATCAGAATTATCCCGGAATCCCTTTCTTGTCCACGGTTCTCCCCGATCCGAATGATATGATCACTTACACTGACAGGGGCCCCAGCCATGATGCCTAACCCTTCCATCTCTTCTTTAGTCAGTGGAAGCAGCATGGTAAGGGGTGAGATTGGAGAATCCTTTGCCTGAAGAGCGACTAAGAGATGAGAGATTTCTTCGGAAGCAGAGGCAAAGTGAAGATTGACCGTCTTACGGTAAACAGAGTGCACGTCCCCAGTTAAATCCTCGACGGTTAATAAATCATATAGATACTTTGACATTGTCGTTACAGTAATATCTTTCATAATCTTCTTCTCCCCTGACAGATAAGTAAATGTCTCCTTTACTCATGAGCATATCATACATGGCCTCTCTACACATATACTTTTTTCATTTTATCCCCCTTTCTGTGGCAAAACTCACACTTTCCCCATTATTTGCGCTCTGATAAGCATTATAATGATTAAAATCTGGTTGAGATTTTAACATTTATTATTCAATATAGTAAAATATCTCTTGAAAAATTGGTACAAATTAATACTTGAAAAATAAATGATATCGTGGCATTATAATTATATAAAAATTGGTTGACCGCAAGACTACAAGTACAAAGTAATTATTTAATCAATATTTTAAAATTATCACAGAGATCGTAAGTAACCCAAACTTATATATGGAGGAATCACAATGAGATTATCAAGAGATGAATTAAAAAGCTTAATGAAGAATAAATTAATGGCAGCCGGCCTTCATGAGGATCAGGCAGAGGAGACCAGTGAGATCCTGGTATGGTCCGATGAGAGAGGATATCATTCCCACGGATCCGTTCGTGTAGAGTACTACAGTGAGCGTATCTTCAAGGGTGGTATCACAGTAGATCCTAAGATGGAGTGGCATCAGACCGGACCAAGTACAGGAATCTTCGAGGGAGACAACGGTATCGGATATGTCGCTGCGAAGCGTTCCATGGAACATGCCATCGAGATGGCTAAGAAGACAGGTGTTGGTATCGCAGGATGCGCTCACATGTCCCACACAGGATCCATCGGCTACTACTCAGAGATGGCAGCTCAGGAAGGTATGGTTGCGATCACTATGTGCCAGTCCGATCCTATGGCAGTTCCAGTGGGAGGAATCGATCCATACTACGGAACAAACCCGATCTCCTTCGCAGCACCAACTGCTGACGGCCGTACCGTCGTATTCGATATGGCGACCACCGTTCAGGCATGGGGCAAGATCTTAGACAAGAGATCCCGTGGAGAGTCCATCCCAGACACATGGGCAGTAGATGAGAAGGGTGTTCCTGTGACAGACCCTAACAAAGTCAATGCCCTCCTTCCGATCGCAGGTGCTAAGGGATACGGACTGATGATGTTAGTCGATGTCTTCTCCGGAATCCTGATGGGAGTTCCATTCGGCGGACATGTAAGCTCCATGTACCATGACCTTTCCAAGGGAAGAGATTTAGGACAGATCAGCATCGTGTTAAATCCTGCATACTTCTGTGGCGAAGACCAGTTCAAGAAGAACATGTCTCAGTCCATCGATGAGTTAGGAGCTATGAAGACAGCTCCGGGATATGACAAGGTTTACTATCCAGGAGAGCGTGCAGAGCTTCGTAAAGAGAAACAGTATGCTGAGGG
>JAXJRI010000200.1:0-1634 GCA_036310685.1 Lachnospiraceae bacterium
AGTAAGCATATCACTAGATATCGTATTATTACATGACTACAGTGTCAAAACTCATCATCCCACGTAAGCTAGCTTACAAGTGGGAATGTGAGTATTTGACACCCACATTATGATATTTATTAGGAGGGGTATTATTATGACGAAAGCAGAAATCCTAGAACTTGTGAAAGAGACAATGACGGCATCTTCCTGCTGTCCGGAGGCAAAGGCTGCATGTGCTGATTATCTTGCCGCAGTAGGAACAGAGGATGAGAAAACTAAGGCGGAACTTCTGATCGCAGAATTGAAAGAGGATTTAACAGATATCGATGCCTGCATTGATTTTCTTGGCACAGACTTCGCAAAACAGATCTATGGCGACAGTCTGGATGCTGTTTTAGCTCAGTCAAAGGCTGTGAAGGCAGCAGGCGAAAAGTACTGTGTATGCCCTGCATGTCAGGCAGGAAGCAAGATTGTTGAGAATGCAGACGTTCTCCTCGGTTAAATCAGATTTTGTGCTAGAGCCTGCAGTCGAATTACGTGAATGGTTGTCAGTTACGAATCTTGGAGGTCTGATGATGGAAAGTAAGAACACAGAATGGAAGATTCTAAAGTCGGAATATATCATTCGCCGTCCCTGGCTTACAGCAAAGAGGGAGAAACTGGAGCTGCCGGACGGGCGAACTGTGCCGGAGTATTATGTATTGGAGTATCCGGATTGGGTAAATGTAATAGCCATTACGAAAGACGGTAAGATGATTATGGAACGCCAATATCGGCACGCCGCAAAGCGAACATACTTTGAGATACCATGCGGTGTTATGGAAGACGGTGAGACCCCCTTAAAAGCCGCACAGCGTGAATTGGAGGAAGAAACCGGTTTTGGCGGTGGAGAGTGGTCAGAGATTATGCAGATTTACGCAAATCCCAGTTCGATGACCAATAAGACATATTGCTTTCTAGCCAAGGGTGTTGAACAAGTAACTAATCCGCATCTTGATCCGACAGAAGAGTTATCGGTTCACATGCTTGAGCAGGACGAAGTACGTAGCCTTGTTCTAACTGGTCAGATTATTCAGTCACTGATGGTTGCACCGCTGCTTAGATATTTTTACGAAATAGACCGTTAACATGATTTCAATCCCAGGCAGGTAAAATTCAACTTATCTGCCTGGGATTTAATATTTGAGTCAACTATCTGGTATGAATTTTATAAATCCACATCATTCGCTTCTACGATGGTTGGCATAGAGAGAACAACATCTTTGATACCGTTTGCGCATGGTCTTTATGATAAGATTAGTACGGTATTAGAAAAGTTGTACTTGGAGTAAAGGAGAGAGTGAGAGGATGGATCATTTGCTCTGTCACCTAGATCAGTATCTGATAGAACCTGATCATCCATCCCTAGTACATGGAGATATGTGGACAGGAAATGTGATGACAGGGGAAGATGGGACCGCCTGGCTGATTGATCCCGCAGTCTATGTAGGCAATGCGGAAGTTGACCTTGCCATGTCAGAACTCTTTGGTGGATTTCCTCAGAGCTTTTATCCAGCTTACCGACAATATGGCAAGGTAGATTCTGGCTATTCTGACCGGAGAGACCTTTATAATCTTTATCATCTCAGCTGTGTATTTTATTTATATTGAAT
>JAXJRI010000201.1:0-2555 GCA_036310685.1 Lachnospiraceae bacterium
GCCCGGCAGTAGATCTGCTCGCTAAATATGAGTTAGACGGACCTGGAATCTACAAACAGGTCAAAGAGTACTTAAACCAATAAGCTATTCGGAAGAATAGATAGTTTTAAGGGACACTGGCAGGATTATCCTGTCAGTATCCCCCTTAAGACTGCCGTTTTGGAAAAGGCACAAGGCATCGGGGAAGGATTTGTGTCTTTTCCAAAATGGCAGAGGAACTAACTGGATTCTTAGAATTCAGGTTCAATAGAGGTAGCAAAAGATATATTTAAGAAGGGGGTACTTTAAACATGGCAGAGTATATTATGGGTATCGACTGTGGTACTGGTAGTGTCCGTGCAGCACTTTTTGATTTCAGAGGACAGAATCGTGCTTATGAGATCGCTGAATATGGCACAACTTATCCAAAGAATGGATGGGCTGAGCAGGATGACAACGAGTGGCTCGCTGCACTGCAGAAGGCAATCAAGGGTTGTATAACTAAGGCTGGTATTGCAAATGATAACATCTTAGCAATCACATGTGATGCAACAACCAACACTTTAGTTTATCTGGGAGAGGATGACAAGTCTGTAAGAAAGCCGATCCTCTGGATGGACGTTCGTGCTGCTGGAGAAGCTGCAGAGATTGATGAGATCCGTGATCAGTATGACGCAACAAAGTTCTACAAACCAAGCTTCCGTGCTGATACTATGATTCCAAAATGTATGTGGGTTAAGAGACATGAGCCTGAGAACTGGGCAAAGACTAAGACGATCATGGAGTTCGAGGATTGGCTTAACTGGAAACTTACGGGTAAGAAGACCTTATCTATGTCCATCGCAGCATTCCGTTGGAACTATGATGATAAGAACGGCGGACATCCAGTAGATCTCATGAACGCTTGTGGAATTGGTGACGCTCTTGATAAATTCCCTAAGGATGTTCTTAAAGTAGGAGAGGTTATTGGCACTGTAAGCCTAGAGGCAGCTGAGTTCTTCGGGCTTTCCACAAAGACTAAGGTTATCGAGGGAACCGCAGATTGTAATGCTTGTATGTTCGGTGTCGGCGGCGTACGCCCAGGCGGAATGACATTAATCGGTGGAACAAGTACTTGTCTTCTTGGACTTTCTGAGACAGAGTTCCATGTTGATGGAGTGAATGGTACTTATCCAAACTGTATGTATGATGGCACCAGCCTTTTAGAAGGTGGTCAGACTGCAGCAGGATCTGTTCTTACTTGGTTCAGAAATAATCTGATTCCAGGTTCTTGGGTTCAGGAAGCTATCCAGAATGATAAGAATATTTATGACCTGATTGGCGAGAAAGCTGCTACAGCTGAAGTCGGAGCTGGCGGAGTTGTTATGTTCTCTGACTTCCAGGGTAACAGAGCACCATACTCTGATTCTAAGGCAAGAGGAATTTTCGTTGGACTTTCTGTTGGAACCACACCAGAGCAGATGGCAAGAGCCGTATTCGAAGGTATCGCTTATGGCGCTAACAACTGTATCGTAGCTATGAACAAAGGTGGATATCCAGTTAAGGAAATCTATGCTTGCGGTGGTATCGCTACAAATCCATATTGGCTGCAGATGCATTCTGATATCATCGGTGTTCCAATCTACACAACAGTAGAGAACCAGTCCGCTGGATGTCTCGGAGATGCTATCATTGCAGCAGTAGGAGCTGGAGTATACAAAGACTTTGGTGAGGCTGCAGACAGTATGGTACGTTTCGACAAGGAATATCATCCTGATATGAAGAAGCATGAGGAGTATCAGTTCTACATGGATCGCTACATGGAGATTTGGCCATCCTTAAGAGAGACTGTACATAAATTAGTAGACCACAACAATTAATCGGGTATCCTGTTGAATAACCGATAGTAAGTATAAAAAAGGTCAGGCATTGACAAATGTCTGGCCTTTTTTTTGATATTAGGATGTGGTATGATGGGGACTATTGAGATGAT
This sequence comes from Lachnospiraceae bacterium, assembly GCA_036310685.1. Taxonomy (GTDB): domain Bacteria; phylum Bacillota; class Clostridia; order Lachnospirales; family Lachnospiraceae; genus Anaerobutyricum. The sequence continues at coordinate 1,952 of JAXJRI010000201.1, forward strand.
TAATATTGGTACAGATTATAAGGAGAGAAAGATGGCAAAAGAGATTAAGACAATCGGAATCGGAAACGATCATGCAGCTCCAGAGATGAAGTTTGAGATTAAAAAATATCTCGAGGAGAAAGGTTATAAAGTAGTGAACTTCGGAACAGACACCAGCGACCGTGTCAATTATCCAGAGTATGGTGCTAAGGTAGGAAGAGCTGTTGCGAGCGGAGAGCTAGATGCAGGTGTTTTAATCTGTGGGACTGGAATCGGAATCTCTCTTGCTGCCAATAAGATTAAAGGCATCCGTGCGGCTGTAGTCAGTGACCCCGTATCTGCCAGATTTGCGAAGGAGCATAACCATGCTAATATCATCGCATTTGGTTCCCGCATTGTAGGAATCGAGACGGCCAAGGCTATTGTCGATGCATGGCTTGATGCAGAAGAGCTTGGGGGGCGTCACGCAGACCGTGTAGATATGCTCATGGCTTTAGAGGACGAACAGTAGGCTATCTCAGTGTGTTAGTATCATGTATTAGAAAGAGAGCAAGGTAAGAGGGCAGATGAGATTATGAGAGATACACGATCATTACAGGCAAAATCATATGATTATCTATTAGGA
>JAXJRI010000202.1:0-6792 GCA_036310685.1 Lachnospiraceae bacterium
AATTCTTATATGCGAGGGTGTTGATGCTCCGGTTTCATGGGTATTACCAAACCGATTGATCCAGTTGTCAAGGAACGATTAGGGACAGCCGGAGGGAAATCTTTCTTCCTCCGTCCTTATCTTATACATTTGAATGAGTACTCATTCAGTAGTAACTATTAACTTTATAAAACTATTATACGAGGGGGAATAATAATTCATGGGACAGGAGACATATAATGCCAACAGCATATCTGTATTAGAGGGTCTGGAGGCAGTCCGTAAGCGCCCTGGAATGTATATAGGCAGTGTTTCAGTGAGAGGTCTCAACCACATGATCTATGAGATTATGGACAATTCAGTGGATGAACATCTTGCTGGATACTGCAGTGAGATTCATGTATCTCTTGAGGCGGATGGCACCGCAAAGATCACTGACAATGGCCGAGGCATTCCGGTTGGAATCAATGATAAGACAGGACTTCCTGCCGTCCAGATGGTTTTTACTATCCTGCATGCTGGAGGAAAGTTCGGTGGCGGAGGATACAAGATTTCTGGAGGGCTTCACGGAGTCGGAGCCTCTGTAGTCAATGCCCTCTCTACCTGGCTTTTGGTAAAAGTTAAGCGAGATGGAAAGGTATGGGAGCAGCGTTACGAGAAGGGTAAGCCAGTTACGCAGTTAACCGCAGTAAAGAACTGCTTAAAGAGCGATACTGGAACCTGTGTAACATTTCTTCCGGATCCAGAGATTTTTGATAAGACATATTTTAAGGCGGACGCGATCAAGAGCCGTATTCATGAGACAGCTTATCTGAATCCAGGACTTAAGATCTATTTTGAAAATCACAGACCGGGTGAGGAGGAGACGATCCTTTTCCATGAGGAAGATGGGCTGAAATCCTATGTTCGAGATCTCGATAAGGGTAAGAAGACAGAGACCTCCATCGTCTACTTCAAGAAGAAGGTAGATGAGATTGAGGTGGAGGTCGCTTACCAGTACGTGGATGAGTTCCAGGAGACGATTCTTGGATTCTGTAATAACATCGGAACCATGGAGGGCGGTACTCACATCACCGGATTTAAAACGAAGTTCACTGCTGTGCTCAATCAGTATGCCAGAGAGATCGGAGTTTTAAAGGAGAAGGATAACAACTTTACCGGTACTGATATTCGTAATGGTATGACGGCAGTCATCTCGGTCAAGCACCCGGATCCAAGATTTGAGGGACAGACTAAGACCAAGCTGGATAACCCAGATGCCGCCAAGGCAGTGGCAGATGTCTTAGGGGAGGAGTTAGTCCTCTACTATGATAGAAATCTTGAGGAATTAAAAGCGGTTCTTGCCTGTGCGGAGAAGTCTGCCAAGATTCGTAAGGCAGAGGAGAAGGCTAGGACCAATCTGATTACAAAGTCCAAGTTTTCCATTGATACAAATGGTAAGCTTGCCAACTGCGAAAGCCGGAAAGCAGAAGAGTGTGAAGTCTTTATCGTCGAGGGAGATTCCGCCGGCGGTTCTGCAAAGACTGCTAGGAATCGTAAGACGCAGGCGATTCTTCCGATCCGAGGCAAGATTTTAAATGTGGAGAAAGCTTCTATGGATAAAGTCCTCGCAAACGCAGAGATTCAGACCATGATCCATACCTTTGGCTGTGGATTCTCCGAGGGTTACGGTAATGATTTTGATATCAGCAAGCTTCGCTACAATAAGATTGTGATCATGACAGATGCCGATGTGGATGGTGCTCATATCGCCACTCTCCTGCTTACATTTTTCTACCGTTTTATGCCAGACCTTATCACAGAGGGACATGTTTATCTGGCAACCCCGCCTCTTTATAAGGTGGTTCCGAAAAGTAAGAAGTTAGAAGAGGAGTACCTCTATGATGACAAGGCGCTTGAGCGTTACCGAAAGGAGCATCAGGGAGACAGCTTCACTTTACAGCGATTTAAGGGTCTCGGTGAGATGGATGCAGAACAGCTGTGGGAGACCACTCTGAATCCAGAGACAAGAATCCTGAAGCAGGTAGAGATTGAAGATGGCCGTATGGCATCGGAGGTCACTTCCATGCTGATGGGAAGCGAGGTACCGCCGAGAAGAGAATTCATTCATGCCCATGCAAATGAGGCAGTGCTTGACCTGTAAGAAGCCAGGATCAGTAAGAAATGGAGAATAGATAAATGTCAGAACAGATTATTAGAACAGAGTTCTCAGATCTGATGCAGAAATCGTATATTGATTATGCGATGAGTGTCATCTGTCAGAGAGCTCTGCCAGATGCGAGGGACGGTCTCAAGCCTGTTCAGAGGCGTGTGCTTTACGCCATGAGCGAGCTGGGTCTCTCTCATGATAAACCGCACAGAAAATCAGCGCGTATTGTCGGTGATGCCATGGGTAAGTATCATCCTCACGGAGATAGCTCTATCTATGAGGCATTAGTTGTCATGGCGCAGGACTTCAAGAAGGGAAGACCTTTGGTTGACGGACATGGTAATTTTGGATCCATCGAGGGAGATGGTGCCGCTGCCATGCGATACACAGAGGCTCGCCTTCAGAAATTCACGGAAGATGTCTATCTCAGTGACATGGACAAGGACGTCGTTGATTATATCCCTAACTTTGATGAGACAGAGAAAGAACCTCTGGTTCTTCCAGTCCGTGTTCCGAATCTTCTCTTAAATGGGGCAGACGGTATCGCAGTCGGTATGACAACCAGCATCCCACCCCATAATCTGGGTGAGATTGTAGATGGAGAGATTGCTTATCTGGATAATCCGGATATCACGGTGGAAGGCCTGATGCAGTATATCAAAGGACCAGACTTCCCTACAGGCGGTATCGTGATCAATCAGAAGGATCTTAAGCACATCTATGAGACGGGAAGCGGAAAGATCAAGCTGCGAGGGAAGGTGAAGCTGGAAAAGAGCAAGCGAAAGAGCGGAAGAGACAAACTGGTAATCACCGAGATTCCTTATACTATGGTCGGTGCGAATATCGGAAAGTTTATCGAGGACGTACTTGGGCTGATTGAGAATAAAGTTACAACAGACATCACAGACATTTCCAATGAATCTTCCAAGGAAGGAATCCGAATCGTTCTTGAGCTGAAACGGAATGCTGATGTAGAACGTCTCAAGAATATCCTCTATAAGAAGACTCGCCTGGAGGATACCTTCGGTGTCAACATGCTTGCCATCGAGGAGGGAAGACCTGAGAGACTGAGCCTTCGTGATATTATCCGCATTCACTCTAAGTTCCAGTATGAGATTACCAGAAGATTATATCAGACACTGCTGAAGCGTGCCAATGAGCAGAAGGAGATCAAGGAAGGATTGATTAAAGCCTGTGATATGATTGACCTGATCATAGAGATTCTGAGAGGTTCTAAGAATCTTAAGCAGGCAAAGAGATGTCTGATATACGGCGATATCACAGACATCAATTTTAAGACGAAGAAATCTGCCAAGGAAGCTTCCAAACTTTCCTTTACGGAAAGACAGGCGACAGCCATTCTTGAGATGCGTCTCTACCGTCTGATTGGCCTTGAAATCCTGACTCTCAAGAAGGAATATGATGAGTTAGTTGCCAAGATTGGCCAGTATGAGGATATTCTCAATAATCCTGAGTCTATGAAGAAGGTAATCAAGGCAGACTTAAGAAAGATTAAGAGAAAGTATGACCGTAACAGAAGAACTTCCTTAGAGAATGCCAAGGCAGCGGTGATTACGGCAGCTCCGATTGAGGAGAGAGAAGTCTACTTTGTTATGGACCGTTTTGGTTACGGAAAGCTCCTGGAGTCTCATATCTATGACAGAAATCAGGAGACAGTCCAGAAAGAATATAGGGATATCGTTCCTTGTATGAATACCGATAAGCTCTGTTTCTTCACAGATCAGGGCCTGATGCATCAGATTCGTGTGGAGGACATTCCGGCAGGCAGACTGCGGGATAAGGGAGTTCCGATTGATAATCTGGGTAATTACGACAGCAGAACCGAGAGGATATTGACTGTGATACCTTCTATGAAGCTGGCACAGTATACCGTGCTTTTCGTGACAGAGCAGTCTATGGTTAAGATTGTTGATGGTTCGGAGTATCAGGTGTCCAGGAAGAAGGTACAGGCTACCAAGCTTGCGGAGGGAGATAAGGTGACGGCCGTTCTGCTTTTAGATCATACGAATGAAGATACACAGGTAATCCTGCAGAGTGCAGAAGGATATTTCCTAAGATTCCCACTCAGTGAGATCACGCAAAAGAAGAAGAGTGCCATCGGAATTGAGGGCATGAAGCTGGGAAAAGAAGACTATATCAGAGAAGTTTATCTTTGGAATAAAGAGGACGAAGGCATGAATTCCATTCTCTACAAGGAGAAGGAGCTGCCGTTCTCGAAGATTCGGATGATGAGCAGAGACAGTAAGGGCGTCAAAATCCGAAGATAAGCAACTCGAATTGAGATGGACGCTAATATACAAATGATAAAAAATCGGCAGATCAAATAATTTTTGATCTGCCGATTTTTTATCATATTTGAAGACTAAGTTAGGTTATCAGCTCCTAGTATACTACAACTGGGAAGCCAGCCTTTACATGTTTGTAGATAGCCTTTGCGGTAGGGATAGGACAGTTGACACATCCATGGGAACCATTACCCTTATATTCGGATCCGCCAAAGCTTCCTCTCCATGGGGCGTCATGAAGTCCCTGATTGCCGTTGAATGGCATCCAGACAGAAACATGGGATTCATAAGATCCGCCGCCCGCATTCGGACCAGTCAGTACTGCTGGAGACTGTTTGTAAGTGATACTGTAGACACCCTTTGATGTGTCAGCATGTTTGGTAGGATCTCCAGTGACAACGCTGGAATTTAAAATCTCTTTGCCGTCAACATAGAGCCATACTTCCTGGGAGGAGATGGAAACCTCAACATAAGAATTGCCGATGTCATCTTTCTTAGAGTACTCTCCGTTGCCCTTATACTCCCACTTAGGATCTCTGCTTACGGTTTTTCCGGCTTTCAACTCTTTTATCAGAGTGGAAACTTCTTTATCATAATTGATCTTCCAGCCATAGTCACCGTCTACGACACGGATCTTCTCTCCGTTAGAAGTCTTGAAGTTATGAACTCCACCCATGGTGTTATATTTCTTACCTAAGTCATCGATATAGGTTTCTACCTTATCTTTATCGATGCTGACCTCATGCTTCTTGGAAACCTTGACCCAGTCCTTGACAGTGGAGTAGTTGACTACTTCCTGATCAGGACCGAAAGTGTAAGTAATGGAAGAAACAGCGATCTGATTGGCCTGTTTGAGCGCTTCTTTTAATCCCTCATCGTCTTTATAGACTGATGGGAGCTTGTAAAGATTCTCTTTTTCCAGATTGATCTTTGTGATGTCCCTTGTGAGAGCGTTCTCGATAGCTTCTTTTAAATCTTTTCTCTTTACAGTATTACCGAGGACCTCCGGCACAATCTCAAACTGTGTATCACCAGGAGCAATGTATGCGTCAACTGGTTTTTGTACTTTAGATTTATCTAAGCATTCCAAGGCTTTGAACTGTTTCTTTAAGGCTTCGTCGTCGTAAGTAATGTTCAGATTGATATCGTAATTCTTCTTACCAGTAAGGTTGGCAAACCATGACCATCCGCTGATGGAGGAACGTAACTTCTTAATCTGGTCGCCAGTAGCAACGGTCATATCAAGCTTTGTAGCATCGATAGTCTCGGTGCGTTCCTTCTCAACTAAGGAGATGGAGTGGGACTTTATATCGCTTGTGAATTCCTGTTCTGCTTCCTCGGTTGTCATACCGCCAATCTTGGTTCCGTTGACATAGGTGTTTGCAGGAAAATGCTTTCCATAATAGATAGCCCCAAACAGATAAACAGCAAGAACAAGAATCAGGACACCAATGATGATATTACGTGTGGTCTTGCTGTTTTTAACTTTATCAGAACTAGTAGTCTTATTATTCTCTTCGTTCATCTTAATTCCCCTTCCTTGGATTATTACCTTTTTGGAAAGACTCAGCAGAGTCTGATATATTGTATACTTTTTGAAAGCAGCATTCATTATAGTACAGAATCTGAAAAAATGACAGATGAATTTTATAATGATTTTGCAAAAGCCAGAAATTGTTGGATTTCCTCTTTGGAAGCACTGCTTAGGTTGGAGTTATGGAAGCGTTTGTCCATGGTTACGTCTTTTCCGAACCAGGCTGGCTTCTGGTAATTCTCGGCTTCCTCCACAGAACCAAACTCTACTTCTGCCATGACAAAGCCCTGATAATCCTGATGGAAGATATCGAGCTCAATGGTGTGCCCCTTACCGTCAGGAATCTGGTAGCGGGTTTTGCTGATTGCGACACCGTCAATCTTTCCATATAAGTGGGCGAAGCTTTCCTCTGTGAGGGGCATCTCGATCTCCTCATGGGCAAGCAGTCCTTCTGATTTGATGGTTAATATATACTGGTCATCCCAACGACGAATTCGGATGACTGGATGAGTGCTGACATATGCCTGCATAATCTCATGATGAGGATAACTGTCTAAATCTTCTGGCAATCTCGGAACCAGAAATTTGCGTTCGATTTCCATAAAAACCTCCAATAAAAATGGCTACATTCTCTAGCCTGTATGGTATATAGCCTGACTTATTATATTAGGCGTATTTTGCGCATACCCTATAGTATACACGATATGGTAATAAAAGTGAACTATTTGAATTTTTTTGCAAGGATTTTTTCTTAGAATTATATTGATTGTTACAATTCACGCAATATATCAATGTAACGGTTTCTATCTATTTCTCACTGGTTC
>JAXJRI010000203.1:0-10462 GCA_036310685.1 Lachnospiraceae bacterium
GGGAGCAGATAGGACAGGGCGGAGCGTAGGCTCAGATGGAAGTCAGTGAAAAATAGTTTGAACTACTTGTATTAATATCATGCAGGAACCAATGTCAAGAGAACTCAGTTCATTTGTCTTGATTGTCAATTTCTGTTATAATGTATACACTAAGTATTATTAATTCGGAGGTATCCGATCATGCGTCTATTTATCGCGGTGCAGTTCACACGTAGTATCCGGGATTCCCTGGAAAGTACACAATATACCCTGAGAAAACATGGAGTAAAAGGTAATTTCACCTCCCCAAAGAATTTCCATCTCACGCTTGCTTTTTTAGGAGAAGTGAGAGAGGAACAGCTTTGGCGAATCCGCAAAGCACTGGCATCCGTAGATGCTGAGCCTTTTCCGATTGGACTTTCCAAATCAGGACGATTCCGAGACCTATACTGGGTTGGACTTGCAGAAAGCCCAGAGCTTCAATCTTACGTAGATGACCTGCGAAAGGAACTTTCCAAGCATCACATCTGGTATGATAAGAGAGCATTTACTCCTCATATCACCATTCTCCGTCGAGGCAGGGCTGATCATAAGATTGTAATCAAAGTCCCTCGGAAATCCATGATGGTGGAAAAGATCTCCTTGATGAAGTCAGAGAGGATCAATGGGAGATTAGTTTACACTGAGATAGGCTCAAAACAACTGACCGGTAATCCTAAGAGACCTCAAGAAGAACTTAGAGAGGAATAATTTAACCAATAATAGAAAGAAGTGAGACCCTATGTACTATGTAAAAGATGGAACCCAACAATGTGGTTTTTATGAATGCAGCGAATGCGGAAATCGTTTTTTGTCTGAGCAGATTGCTCCAACATTAGTCTGCCCTTTATGTGGAGAAGAAGTCGATATGGAGATCGGTCCTGATGAACCGATGCCAGAAGTCAAAGAGACAGCCAAACTCTTAAAAGTGATCAAAGGAGAAGAAGAAGTAGAGAAATATGATCAGCTTCTCAGTCTTGCCGTCACCGGAGGCAACTTTGACTGGATTTAAGGCATGAGCCATAGGTCTAAAATATAATATTTATTTTTAGATGTCGTCTAAAAAACGACATTTATTTTTGTAATAGCGATTATCCACAAACTTTGAAAGGAAAATTATGCAACGTGACTTAACTCAGGGGAGCATCCTGAAAAATCTATTTATTTTTGCTGTCCCATATCTCATCTCAAGTTTTCTGCAGACCTTCTACGGACTGGCAGACCTCTTCATTACGGGACAGTTCAATGGTGCCGCCACTATCTCAGCAGTCTCAATCGGAAGCCAGATCATGCACATGCTGACTGTCGTCATTGTCGGACTTGCTATGGGTACCACGGTACGAATCAGTCATGCAGTAGGCGCCAAGAACAATAAAGCCATACGAGAAAATGTCGGTAATACCATCTCAATCTTTATCATTTTTGCCATAGTACTTGTCGCTATACTTCTTCTAAGTGTAGATGGGATTATTCATCTGATCTCCACACCAACAGAAGCCGTTCTGGAAACCAGGCAGTACCTGATCATCTGTTTTATCGGCATACCTTTTATCACAGCCTACAATGTGATCAGCTCTATCTTTCGCGGACTGGGAGATACCAAGAGTCCTATGTATTTTGTTGCTGTCGCTGGAGTCATCAACATTATCTTAGATTACATTCTGATCGGTCCATGTCAGATGGGCGCCAAGGGTGCTGCCATAGCAACGGTTATCGCCCAGGCACTGAGTGTGCTTTTTGCATTATGCTATATGAGACTCACGAAAAGCGGTGTCTCTATTGGGCGAAAAGATCTTGCTTTCCAGAAAGAGACTGCCGGGAAAATATTAAATGTTGGAATACCGATCGCCTTCCAGGAAGGAATCATTCAGATCTCCTTCTTAGTGATCACGGCAATCGCAAACAGCCGCGGTGTTGATGTCGCCGCTGCCGTCGGAATCGTTGAGAAGATCATCTCCTTCTTATTCCTGGTTCCATCATCCATGTTGTCCACGGTATCTGCCACCGCAGCACAGAATGCCGGAGCAGGAAAACACGAGAGAGGAAGAGTTGCCCTCCGTTATGGAATCCTAGTGTGCATGACCTTCGGGCTGGTAGTTTTCATCGCCTGTCAGTTTGTCTCTGAGCCAATCGTCGGACTCTTTGTCAAGAATGATGCCAAGGTCATCCTCCTGGGCGGGCAGTACTTACGGTCCTATTCCATAGACTGCATGATCGCAGGAATCCATTTCTGCTTCAGCGGATTCTTCTCCGCTTACGGAAAGTCCTTCTACTCCTTCTTCCACAACATTGTCTCTGTCATTGCTGTGCGAGTTCCAGGAGCATACCTTGCAAGCGTCTACTTCCCGAAAACCTTGTATCCGATGGGCCTTGCCGCTCCAATGGGATCCCTGCTTTCCGTCATCATCTGTATCATCCTATTCCGAATAGGGAAAAAAGCCTGGAGTGTGAATTCATAACAACTATAAAGCATAGAGAAAGCGGACCCCCTCTGTTGCAATCACAGAAGGGATCCGCTTATTTTTTCCTCTCATCATGCCCTGACATTCAACTGGCAGAACAATTATTTCTTGAACTATTATTTCTTATATGAGATGTAGTAAAGTCCTGGAATTAAGATTGCTCCTCCAATCAGATTTCCAATTGTTACTGGAAGCAGATTGTTAAGGAAGAACTGTGCCCATGTCACATCAGCGCCGCAGAAGATTCCAAGAGGAATATAGGTCATGTTCGCAACACTATGCTCAAATCCAGCAAAAACGAAGAGCATGATCGGGAACCAGATTGCAAAAATCTTACCAATCATCTCTTTTGCTCCCGCTGCAAACCAGCATGCAAGTACTACTAACATATTACAGAAGATTCCACGAATGAGAGCTGCGCCAAATGGCATGGAAGTCTTAGAAGTTGCGATTGCCATCGCCTTTGCTCCTACAGCATCCGCATAAAGTCCGCTCTTAGCAAGTAAGAAAGCAAGCAGAACAGAACCGATCAGGTTTCCAATATAGACGAAGATCCAGTTTTTCAGCATCTGGCCGACAGAAATCTTCTTATCAAACAGTGCCAGAGTCAGTAAGTTGTTACCTGTGAAGAGCTCAGCTCCGCAAAGTACAACCAGCATCAGTCCTACTGGGAAAAGTGCAGCACCTAACAGTTTCGCTACCATCGCATTAAATGCAATATCACCGCCAGCTGCAGTTGTATTGATGAATGCGTGTGCTCCCAGTCCGATATAGCATCCCGCTGCCATACCCAAAAGAATCATCTTGTGCACTGGAAGGTTTGCTTTGTTCACACCATTGCCGATCCAGATATCGGTAATCTCTTTTGGTGAATTAAAAGTACCCATGATTGTCCTCCTTTGTTAGGAAATTAGTAATAAATAATAGATAAATGTTCAGTCTGAATATACCGTACAAAAGCCAAGGAATCAAACAGGATTTTTTCAAACACATTTCGTGATTATTGTCACGAATTATTTTATTCTATCGTGTTAATGCCTAAATATCACGCAATATAGCGAGATATTTTATCATATCATCTAACAAGACAAATCAATCTATTGTGATAACTGGACAAATATCATAAAATGCTGGTTAAAACTTTGTCAAATGAATCATGACAATTTTTCTAAGATTAGGGCAGAAAATCTCGATAAACCATATGTTCTGCTTTTCACAAGATAGAGGGTGAAAGTCTTTTCAAAAAATGGTATGATAGGGGTAATTAATCTAAAAAGAAAGATGTCGTTTTCTCTCTATTTAGAGAGGAACATCCCAGACAATCTGATAAAGGAGAGTTCAATGGATAATTTTCATAAAGAAGACAAAAATACTGTCTACATGGATTTAGAAGATGCCAAGCAGAGGGATCAGCAACCGTCGTCTGTTACGGATGGCAATCCTGAAAAGCCAGGAGGCAGTTTTAAAGATGGCTTCATCTCCGGATTTTCAAAAAAGACCGGTGGAAAGCCAAAGAAGAAGAGATCATTTAAAAAGCGTTATGTGGTCTTACTGATCATTCTGCTTCTTTTTATTATATCGGGGGCAATCACCTATTATAAGGTACACCCGATCTATGTGGAGACCGAGAAGAAGATTTATGCGATCACTTCCGACATGGATAATGGAACCTTCCGACGTTCCGGAAATACCTATGTGTATGATAAAGATAAGAAAGAGATCGGTAAGATCGGTAATGAGAACTACCATTATGTGAAGTCTTCCAATATCTCAGACTATATCAAGAACGGTTACATCGCACAGGAGGATAAACACTTCGCGACCCATCATGGTATCGATTACGGTGGAGTTCTTCGTGCGGCAATCAAGTATGTTCTAAACCACGGTCATATCACTCAGGGTGGATCTACCATCACTCAGCAGATTATCAAGAATAACCTGCTGACGGCAGACCGCACTTTTGAGCGTAAATTTACCGAGATGCTTGCGGCAAGAGAACTGGAAAAGCAGTACTCTAAAGCTCAGATCATGGAATTCTACTGCAACTCCAACTACTATGGCAACGGATGCTATGGGGTCGAAGGTGCCGCCGAGTACTACTTTGGAAAGAGCGCCAGTGAGGTCACCCTCGCAGAGGCAGCCATTATTGTCGGGACTTCCAACCGACCGAATGACTATAATCCTGAGGCCAGCTATGAGAAAGCTACCATGAAGAAGCAACAGGTCGTAAAACACATGTTAGAGCAGGATTATATTACAGAAGACCAGTATAAGGCTGCCATGGAAGAGCAGCCTCAGGTCGTAAAACAGACCGACAAGACCGATAATGATAACTACATGGTCAGCTATGCCCTTCATTGCGCCACCCTGGAGGTTATGAAGGAGAACGGCTTCCCATTCCAGTATTACTTCGACAGCAATGATGCCTACAAGAATTATGTAGCCAAATACAAGGACGCTTATAAGAGCACTTCTGAATCCGTTCGTAACGGAGGATATAAGCTCTACACTTCCTTTGATCAGGACCTGCAAAATAAGCTTCAGAAATATGTCAAGGAAGGACTTTCCGGTAAGCTGGAGGGTGCTGCTGTCTGCGTCGATAATTCTTCCCAGATGGTCGTTGCCATGGTCGGCGGAAAGGATGACGATGACCAGTATAACCGCGGATTCCTGATGACCAGATCCCCTGGTTCCTCCATCAAGCCACTGCTTGATTACGGTCCTGCCATCAACAGCGGTGTGACTTCTCCAGGACAGGCGATGCATGATGGCAAAGTAGACTACAACGGTTATTCTCCATCCAATGCCGGTGGAGCTTATTATGGCAATGTCACTGTAAGAGAAGCCCTGGCTCGCTCTTTAAATACCGTTGCCGTTCAGCTTTTCTACAATACCGGACACAAGAAGGCTCTGAAGTATCTGGCAGATCTGAAGTTCTCTTCCCTCTGCTATGCGGACACACAGATGCTGTCCCCTGCCTTAGGTGGTTTCACCTACGGTGTCAAAGTTGTGGATATGGCGAAGGGATATGCTGCCATTGCAAACCGTGGCGCCTACTCTGACCGCAACTGTCTGACCCTGCTTAAGAAGGAAGACGGTTCTGTTGTCTACAAGGCTCCTGAGAAGACCACCGAGGTCTACAACGAAGATACCGCCTACATGCTCACAGACATGATGCAGGGTACCTTCCGTGAGAAATATGGTACTGCACATGACCTGATGAGTGATAAACAGTTCTATGCTGGAAAAACTGGTACAACCAACGAGAACAAAGACGCCTGGTTCTGTGGTTTTTCCAAATATTATACAACCGCAATCTGGGTTGGCCGCGATAAGCCAACTGCCGTAGAAGGCCTGAAGGGTGCTTCTTACCCGGCAAAAATCTGGATGAACTACATGGAGGATATCCACGCAAATCTTCCTAAGGCAGATTTCCCTTATCCAGACAGTGTCTATCTCCAGGATGCCGGTGGAAACCAGCAGCCGATCGTTCCATCCCAGGATCAGTGGGCAAGCCGTCCGAAAGGCTTTGACTACATGTCAGGAGTTCTGGCAGACGAATTGGAGGCGAATCTGGAGAAACAACGCCTGAAAGATGAGAAGGATGCGGCAGAAAAAGCTGTGTCTGAATTTGAGGACTTCCAGATCAAGAATACTTCCGATGCAAAACAGTTAGATAACAAATACAATCAGGTCTTAGATAAGATCAATGCCATCGAAGATCCAAGCGAGCGAAGTGATTATACCAACCGAGCCGCTTATAAATACGGTCTACTTGCCGGAGATGTCAAATCCAAGTGGGATAAGGCGATCAAGGCAGAGGAGGAAGCAGAAGCCGAGAAGAAGAAGATTGAAAACAAGGAGAAAGCAGCCGACTCTGAGGATGATGCGATGAAAGCCTTACGGGATAAGAAGGCCGAAGTAGTAGAATGGTATATCGATGCCTTAAACAATCGCATGATGTACACTGCCTCCGTTGCCTCCTTAATCTCCGATGCACAGTCTGCTTTAGCTGACTTCGAGGGCTATAAAGGATACAACGACTTAAGCAACCGACTGAATCAGGCCATCAAGAGAGCAAGGAATCTGCCGACTGAGGAGGAGATCCGTCAGCAGACAAATCAGATCCAGATGCCAAATCAGTCCCAGTATCAGCAGTCGACTCCATCCACCCCGTCAACTCCCTAGTACACCGGCAACTCCGTGATCGAACCCTTAGTTTGGAAGGAGTGATATTATGAGAAGATTTCCAATTTTCGCTCTGTCGCTTTCCCTCGCATTGTTTGCGACAGGATGCAAAGCAGGCAACAATCAGAAAGGCAGTACCACAGAAGCCGCTGCCCCTGCTTCTTCGGAGGTGACTACTGCTGCCCCTGCCTCTTCAGAGGTGTCTACTGCTGCCCCTGCAAGCCAGGCTGAGAGTGCAGAACCACAAGCGGATTATCCAGCTTATGACAGCCTGAAAGAAGCAGAGAAGGCTGCCGGTTTCTCCTTCTCCCTGCCTGACACAATCGTCAGTGATTACCAGGTATCTGCCTACCAGGCGCTTTCTGGCAAGGCAGTTGCAATCTCCTACACAAATAAGGCAGACGATAAACTGATCCTAGTAAAATCAGTTCTTGACGCTAACAGCAAGAAGAAGTACAGCGACTACGACCATATCTCCGATATCGTTGTGGATTCCACCAAGGTCTACTGGAAAGAGAACTCGGACGGAGATATCTTAAAAGCTTACTGGCTGACCAAGACCCATGTCTACAACATGTCCTGTCCGAAAGGCCTCAATGTAGACTATGTCGTAGACCTGGTAAGAAATGTCACAAGCGCAGAAAAACAATAATCTGGCACGGTATACCCAGATTTCTGGGAGGAGGAAGAGAGTTGAGAGCACTTAATCTGTACATGTTATCGCAGATTCGGGATCATGACGTCTTTTCAAAATATGAGAACAACTTATCCGACCGGATGGAGGCAAAAGAGGCAAGAGAAAATGAGCAGGAATGTATCGAGGCTCTGGTTGGCATCCTGGATGATGGCAGCATGAGTCTCGAATCCTTTGACGGATTCTACTATTCTTTCGTGATCGACCACATCGGAAAAGAATTTGATCTGTTAAAGCTTTCCGCCGACACTCACCATATCCTGAATATCGAGCTGAAATGGATTCCCGTCGAGAGTGAACGAATCCGGAAACAGCTGATTCAGAACCGCTATTATCTCGGCCACATCTCAAAAGACGTCGATTCTTACACTTATGTACGGTCTGTAAATAAGTTCTACACCCTAGGTCCCGAAGATTGTCTGATCGAGACCAATGCGGGAGAAGTGCGCCGTGTGATGAGCACCTTCTCTGATTATTATGAGAAAGATATCGAAAAATTATTCTTAGCAAGAGACTTCCTGATTTCCCCCGCCAACGACCCACAGCGTTTCCTGGACGGTGGATATTTTCTAACACAGCAACAGTCCAAGTTTCGGGAGGAGATTCTGGCTCTGAAAAAGAAGCCGCCCCGTCTACCTCTGTTTATCGGAATCAAGGGGAGTCCTGGTACTGGCAAGACCCTCTTGGTCTATGACCTGGCGACCACTTTGTCAAGAAATCCTTCTGCGGAACTGGAGGCCGAATATGCTGAGGGCATTCAATCCAGGAATACCCCGGTAAGCCGTGTCCTGATCATCCACTGCGGAAGACTTTCTCCAGGCCATCAGTATCTGGATGACCACGTAAAAAATATGCACATTTCCTCTGTTCATGACCTGATGTCCATGTCCGAGGAAGAGATTGCATCTTATGACACCATCTTTGTCGATGAGGTGGAACAGATGAACCGTGCTGCCTTTATGTTCGTGGTGGGAATTGCCAAACGTCATGATCTGTTCTGTATCTTCTCCTATGACTCAGACCGGCTGAGTCATGCTGAAAGGAAGAAGGATTCCCTCGCCCATGAACTGAGAAGATTCGTGACGAGAACCTTTGAGCTTTCCCGAAGAATCCGTGTCAACCGAGAGATCTCTTCCTTCCTGAGAATGCTTGTCGAGAGTAAACTGACCAATGACAACTTCCGTTATGAGAATGTCGATGTCATCTACTCCAATAACCCAAAGATAACCTATTCTTTTATTGATTATTATCAGAAGAAGGGTTACGTCTACATCAGTCTGAACAAAAAAGCGGACATGGAATTGATAAACTCTGATGAAAACCATGAGACTGTCTATTCCCTCAATGAGGCGGTAGGACAGGAATTCGATGATGTCCTCCTGGTCTTAGACCATAGCTTCTACTACGACAGCAAGGGATCTTTCCAAATTCATTCAAGAGACCCGCATTTTGAGCGTCTTTTCTATCAGACAGTTGTCCGTGCGCGTGAACACCTCTGTTTGGTCGTGGAAAAGAACTTTAAGCTTTTCCGCCACATTAACAACCTGCTGGCAGAGAAAAGAATGTAATCGACTGCCAACTTTACGTCGTTCCCCCCACAGAAAGGATTCCAAAGACATGTTAAAATTCACTTTACTTCGAACCTTATATTTTGAGACGGATCCTTCCCGCTGCCAGGATGCAGAGTATGATCAGTTCCGCGATCAACGCTTCCATGTCGTGCCCGTACACTTTGAGGCGGTACCCAGTGTGACGAAGCTCACAACCGAAGAGCGCTTTCTGCCTTATTCCACTCTTTATTATCTTTATATCAATGATGAGAGAAGACATGTGGAACCTGACAGGGAGGATGCCGCCGCTGCCATCTTCGAATTTTTCCGTCAGTACCGGCAGGAATTTATCAAAGAGGGGATGCCAGAGCATTACCAAGACCAGCCAGGGCTCTCGATCTATGACTGTTTTCGGACGGAAATTATCCCAGATTATCGTCCCTCCGCTCCTGCTTTTCCAGATACCCTGACCGTCAAGGACCTGCATGATCCTAATTATGTGGACCGGAGACAGAAATATGGGTTCCCTGGCATTGAGCTCTCACCAAAGTACGCTAGGCTTAGAGCCCAGGAAGAAGCGAAAAGAAAGAGAAGCGAAGGAAAGAAGGATAACTAGATTCCTAGATTCGAAGTACTGTACTTCAGGGAACATCACCTAAGATCATTATGAGGATATTATTATGACATATGAAGATAACATAAGAGGAAAGCACCTTACAATATTTTATCCAGACACTGCAGTGGAAGAGAAGCCCCTTCCTGTCGTCTTCCTTCATTCTTTTGAGCGAGAGGGGAATCGGGTCATGAAGGCCTATCAGGATTTAGAGGAAGCTCATCAAGCCATGATTCTGGTATCCATCGATATCACCGACTGGGACCAAGACATGTCTCCATGGCCACATCCAGCTATCTACAAGAAAGAGCCGCCTTTCCCTGGCGGAGCAGATGATTACCTTAAGGATCTGGTCGAAGGCATCGTCCCAGAGACCTTAGAACGGATCAGGAAAGCCGGATTCCAGCCTGCCTATCAGGTCATCGCCGGATATTCTCTTGCTGGTCTTTTCGCCCTCTACAGCCTCTATCAGACCAACATTTTTTCAAGATGCGTCAGCGCCTCCGGATCCATGTGGTATACCGATATGATCTCTTATGTTAAAGAGCATACATTTCCCGGCAAAGTAGACCGTATCTACTTCTCACTGGGGGATAAGGAGAAGAAGACTCGTAATATCTATATGAAAGAGGTAGAGAATGCGACCCTGAAAATTAAGGATTACATCCACGATCTTGGCATACAGACCACCTTCGTTTCCAATCCGGGCAACCATTTTAAAGACCCGGAATTAAGAGTCGCAAAGGGGATTGCCTGGATATTACAGTAATCTGAGAAAAGGCCATTTAATCGCTTGATTCATCAATTTTCATCGCTTATAATGTACGAAAACAATGCATATAATAGACAGCAGACAGAACTACATTACAGAAAGGAGGACGGCGGTTCCTCCCACGGGCAAGCCTGTGGGTTTCCCCGCCTGACAATTTATGACATA
>JAXJRI010000204.1:0-18854 GCA_036310685.1 Lachnospiraceae bacterium
ATAATATGACTACAGTGTCAAAACTCATCATCCCACGTAAGCTTGCTTACAAGTGGGGGTGTGAGTATTTGACATTGTAGTCATAATATATTGTAAAGGTCAAAAGAAAGATGGATTCCTCGGTGTACATTTTCTTGGATATCGACTATAATCACACACAGGTGGTTAAAGTTTTGGAAGGGAGTAATGAGATGGATTATTCAGATATCAGATTCCCTCATCTGGGGATCGTACTTAAGTCTGTGGGAAGGTACATTCAGATTGGCAATTTCCAGATTATGTATTATGGGATCATCATCGCCTGTGCTTTCCTGATTGGTCTTTTGTTTGCTCAGCATGAGGCGAAGCGGACAGGGCAGAATCCAGACATCTATATCGATTATCTCTTGTGTATGGTCATTCCTGCTATCATCGGAGCCAGGGCTTATTATGTGATTTTTGCATGGGACATGTACAAGAACGATCCGATTCAGATTTTGAATATCAGAAATGGAGGACTTGGTATTGTCGGAGGTGTGACAGCAGCATTTATCGTGCTGGTGATTTTCACAAGAGTTCGAAAGCAAAGCCTATTATTGATGCTTGATACGGTTGCGATGCCGCTTCTGCTTGGTCAGATTATGGGACGGTGGGGCAATTTCTTCAACCGGGAGGCTTTCGGCGGATACACCAACGGACCGCTTGCCATGCAGATTCCACTGGGATATTTTATTAAGACGGGAAGAGTGCAGGAGTTGGCAGGGACTGGGATCCTGGAGCATCTAGTTAATGTCAATGTTAGTGGACAGCAGATTCCTTGCATTCAGGTTCACCCTACTTTCCTCTATGAGGGTCTGTGGAATCTCGCTCTGCTGCTGATCATATTCTTCTACCGCAAGCATAAGAAGTTCGATGGGGAACTTATCTGTCTCTATTTTTGCGGCTATGGAGTTGGACGATTCCTGATTGAGGGTCTCCGAATCGACCAGCTGAAGATAGGACATACGGGAATTGCGGTCACACAGGTTGTCTGTGTGGTGATTTCCTTAATTGGACTGATTGGAATGATTACTCAGAAAGCCAAGGCGAGACGAAGCTCTGATAAAAATATAGAGACAAAGCTCTGATAAGAATATCCTTGCGGGGTCAGATAAACTATGATATAATTCTTCAGTTGACTTAACGTAATGAAAAATATGGCTATTTGAGCCGGAGGAACAAGATGAAGCGTTTTTGGAACGATTTGACAAAACATTACAAGTATGCGATACAGTCTGCGAAATCCTCACTGAAGTCTGAAGTTGCCGATTCTTATCTGAACTGGATCTGGTGGGTTTTGGAACCGTTCTGCTTTATGCTGATTTATGCATTTATCTTTGGCGTTGTCTTCAATGCGAAGGAGCAGTATTTTCCAGCCTTTATTTTTATCGGTCTTACCTCTTGGGATTTCTTCCAGCGTTGTGTCAATCAGAGTGTAAAGTTATTAAAGAATAATAAGTCTATCATTGTAAAAGTATATATTCCGAAGTTCATCCTTCTGATTTCAAGGATGTTCTTTAACGGCTACAAGATGCTATTCTCCATTGTTATCATTGTGGTCATGCTGATCTACTTCCGAGTGCCTGTTACCTGGAGAGTGATTTATGTTATCCCAATTTTTATCGTGCAGTTTGTGGTGACTTTTGCGGTGATGACTCATCTTATGCACTATGGTGTTTACGTGCAGGACCTTGCGAATGTGACAACAATCGTGCTTCGTATGCTGTTCTACATGACTGGTATCTTTTATAATATTGAGCATCGTCTTCCGGCTAATGTCAGCGGTATCTTGATGAAGTGCAATCCTATGGCACTGGTACTGGCAAGTTTGAGAAATTGTGTCTTATATAAGCAGTCGCCGGATGTAACATGGCTGGCGATCTGGTTTGTGATTGGTGTTGTAGTCTCAGCTCTTGGTATTCGAAAGATTTACAAGAATGAGAATAGTTATGTGAAGGTGTTATAATATGGCAGATAATCAGAATAATAAAGTCCCAAGCGCAATCAGCGTAAAGAATGTCTGTATCGACTATAAGACATTGCGTACAGGGTCCATCAAACAGAATCTGTTCAGTCTACGTAAGGTAAAGCAGGAAGTGTTCCATGCGGTAAGGAATGTATCCTTTGAGGTGCCAGAGGGACAGATCCTGGGTATTACTGGAAAGAACGGAAGTGGTAAGTCTACCATGCTCCGTGCAATTGCTGGAATATTCTCCCCTGACAGTGGAGAGATTGATCTTCACGGTCATTCTATCTCACTGCTGTCAATCGGTGTCGGTTTTAAAAATGAGCTGAGTGGAAGAGAGAACATCCTTCTTTCAGGAATGCTCTTAGGTTTCTCAAGAGAGTTCATCATTGAGAAGATGCCTGAGATTATTGACTTTGCTGGTATCGGCAACTTTATTGATATGCCGGTCAGAACTTATTCCAGTGGTATGCATTCTAAGCTGGCCTTCTCTATCACCGCTGTTCTTGAGACAGAGATCATGCTGATCGACGAGGTCTTATCCGTTGGTGACCAGAAGTTCCGTCGCAAGAGTTATGCCAAGATGAAGGAACTGATTTCAAAAAAAGACAGAACAGTCGTAATCGTATCTCACAGTATGTCTACTTTAAGAGATCTGTGTGATGAGATTCTCTGGATGCATGACGGAGAGATTATCATGGCAGATAGACCAGAAGTGGTTCTTCCGGTTTATGAGGATTTCATGAGATAGTAGAAGATCTCATTGTAAGCAAGCTTACTTGGGATGATGAGTTTTGACACTGAAGTCAAAATATTATGAAGTATATAATTATCCAAGGTATTTAAGTTCTAATCTAATTTGAACAAAGTACCTTGGATTTTTTTTGCCTTAGCATGCAATCTCAAATGTAACAAGATTGCGTTATTGTTCATGCATGATATCTCTCAGCTATTTTGATAGCTGACCTTCCACCTAAGCCGTATTGTCCTGCTGCTCCTTACCTAGATTCTAAATAAGATAAGGAGCAGATGCAGGACAGGGCGGAGCGTAGGCTTAGATGGAAGTCAGTGAAAAATAGTTTGAACTACCTGTATTAATTGATGCATGAACTGTACGTATTGCATGGTATTTTGCCAAATATGCGAAATAATTATTGCATTAGCTAACTTGAGACTATATAATATAATTTAAGTGGTGGAAAGTGCCACAAAGTGGTGAAATTATTCAGAAGTTGCCATATCGGCACAGGGAGGAAGCAGTGTTTCAGGGAGAGTATCAACATGGAATCGATGCCAAGGGCAGACTAATTCTGCCGGCAAGAATCCGAGAAGATCTCGGGACACAGTTTATTCTCACTCGAGGGCTCGATGGATGTCTTTTTATCTACAGTTTAGAGGAGTGGAAACATTTCCTTGAAAAGTTAGATGCCCTCCCAACTTCTTCGAAAAATGCCAGAAGGCTAAAAAGATATTTTATTGGAAGCTCGGTGGAGTGTGAGGCAGATAAGCAGGGTCGATTTCTGATTCCGCAGGTTCTCCGCAATGCTGCTTCAATCGTTAAGGATGTCACAGTATTGGGCGTGTCAGATCATATAGAACTCTGGAGCTCTGAGGAGTACAACAATTATCAGAGCGAGACAGAGGAGTCGATTGAGGATATTGCCAGTGAGCTTGATTTTTAGAACAATAGAAAGAAGGTTTTATGGAGTTTTCGCATAAATCCATTATGCTTAAGGAGACGATAGATCTGCTCGACATCAAACCAGATGGGATTTATGTCGATGGAACGCTCGGGGGAGCAGGCCATTCGCTGGAAATTGTGAAGAGACTGACTTCAGGCGGAAGATTGATCGGTATTGATCAGGATGGAGACGCGATCGAAGCCGCAACCAAGAGACTGGCGGATTATCAGGACAGAGTTACGATTGTCCGAAGTAATTATGCCAAGATGCCGGAAGTGCTGCATTCACTGTCTATCGACCATGTCGATGGAATACTGCTGGACCTGGGAGTATCTTCCTACCAGCTTGATAATGCAGAGCGCGGGTTCACATATCGGGAGGATGTTCCTCTTGACATGAGGATGGACCAGAGGCAGAAGAAGACGGCAAGAGATATCGTCAATAATTACACAGAGACAGAACTTTACCATATGATTCGTGATTATGGTGAGGATAAGTTCGCTAAAAATATTGCAAAACATATAGTTATTCATAGAAATAACAGTCCCATCGAGACGACAGGAGAGCTCGTTGACATCATTCGGGAATCCATTCCCGCAAAGGTGAGAGCTCACGGCGGTCATCCGGCAAAGAAGACTTTTCAGGCGATTCGAATTGAGCTGAATCATGAGCTGGATGTCCTGAAGGATACCTTGGAACAGATGGTTGATCTTCTAGATGACCACGGCAGGATAGCAGTGATCACTTTCCATTCTTTGGAGGATAGGAGTGTAAAGAAGATTTTCAGAACATGTGAGAATCCATGTATCTGTCCGCCATCATTTCCAGTGTGTGTATGTGGACGAGTTTCCAAAGGTAAGGTGGTTACTAGAAAGCCGGTCCTGCCTTCGGAAGAAGAACTAGAGTATAACAGCCGCGCAAAGAGTGCAAAATTAAGAGTATTTGAGAGGATTTTTCAGGAAGAAGATCCTACTCGTAAGATAAACCAGAGAGAATAATTAATCAGTGCAAGAAGGAGAGGGTCCCATGGCATTTCAGAACACATCAGAAAGGTATCAGTATATTTACGGCAACAATGTAAAAAAGCTCGATGAAGTGAAAACAGAACGCGAGCGAGATATTCACGGAAGTGTTCAGGGGACAGCGGCTTTAGCTCCAGAGCGTAAGCCAGTGACAAGAACCGTCAGAAGACCTCGTCCGAAGAAGGCCAAGAAGACTGATTTTGACAAAAGATATACTGTGAGTGTGGTATTCGCAGTGCTGATCTGTGTTCTTGCCTCTGTGTTCTATATCACAGGTACGGTCAGAGTGAATCAGATGAATAATGAGATCACACAGCTGAAATCTGAGAGATCATCTCTGGAGAGCAAAAAGATTGCACTGCAGTCTGAGATTGATAAGTCTGTCAATTTAGACAAGATTAAGAGCTATGCGGAGAAAAAGCTTAATATGGTTGTGCCATCCTCCTCACAGATCTTATATTATAATAACAACTCAAGTGATTATTTCAGACAGTATGAGAGTGTTGATACGGAATAATCATTGAAAGATAACAGGTGGTGTAGATAAAGTGAAAAGAAAGAGAAAAATTTATCGGCTTACCACTACAATGAGAGGGAGACTGTTGTTCGTACTTTGTGGAATCGGTCTCCTCTTTTTCGCTCTTGTAGGTAACCTTTTTTTCAGGACATTTATTCAGGGCGGTCAATTCCGTACCGCAGTACTCAGAAATCAGGGAGAGAATAGCTCCAATATTGAGTTTGAGCGAGGTAAGATTTACGACCGCAATGGTAATCTTCTTGCGACCAATGAGAAGCTGTACCGTCTGATCTTAGAGCCAAAGAACATTCTGGTCGCTGACGGAATGTATGAACAGACGACAATCGACGCCCTGGTCAAATATCTGAACCTGAATGAAGATAAACTGAAGAAAGTGGTCGAAGCCAACAAAGATTCCTATTATGTAAAATATAAAGACAATTTGACCTACGATCAGGTAGGCAAGCTGATGGACCTGATGAATCTGTCCAAGAAGAATGTCGCAGATGCAAAGACAGAGGCGATGAAGGATAAGATCCGGGAGGCGAAAAAGATTGTCGGCGTGTCTTTTGAGGAGAAATATAAGAGAGTCTATCCTTATGGAAGCCTCGCCTGTCGAGCGCTTGGATTTACGTCCTCGGGCAATGTGGGTAACTGGGGTATTGAGCAGTATTATAACAATACCCTCAATGGTACCAACGGACGATCCTACTATTATTACGATGACAATCTGAACCGAGAACAGACCGTGATCAATCCAGTGGATGGTAATTCTGTTGTCAGTACGATTGATATGCAGATTCAGCAGATTATCGAAAATAAGATTAAGCTTTTTGATGATGTTGTCGGAAGTAAAGAGACAAGTGTTCTTGTGATGAACCCTCAGAACGGTGAGATTCTAGGAATGGCCAGCTCCAATCCGTATAACCTGAATAAACCTCAGGATGAAGATCTGCTTAAGGGTATGTACTCTGAGGAAGAGATCGCCAAGATGAAGGAGAATTCCAAGAAGAAGGAAGAGGAGACCACGACAGAGAAGAAGGATAAGGGTTCGGAAGAAGATACCGAAGCAGAAGAGGATTCAGAAGATAAGAAGACGATCTATGATGCATTTTTTGAACTCTGGAGAAATCCGATTATCTCTGATACCCACGAGCCAGGTTCTACCTACAAACCATTTACTGTGTCTGCAGGACTGGAGAGTGGAGTTCTGACTGGCAATGAGTCCTACTATTGTACGGGATCTCTTGCGGTGGACGGTCACAGCATTGGATGTTCCCATGTCCATGAGAACATTTCCTTGAAAGATGCTGTCGCAAAATCTTGTAACGTTTCCATGATGAATATCGCTTTCAGTGAGGGAGCGGACATCTTCTATCGATATCAGAGATTGTTCGGTTTTGGCAAAAAGACAGGGGTTGACCTTCCTGGAGAGGCCGATACCGCTGGTCTGATTTACAATCAGAATAATTATCAGAACAGTGTAACTTTAGCGACCAACTCTTTTGGACAGAATTTCAACACAACCATGATACAGCTTGCATCTGGTTTTGAGTCACTGATTAACGGAGGCAAGTATTATCAGCCTCATATCGTAAAGCAGATTCAGAATAGTAAGGGCGATGTCATAAAAAATGTGGACAGCAATCTGGTTCATGAGACGGTATCAGAAGAGACTTCCAGAAAGATTCGTTCCTATCTTGAGGAGACAGTGAAATCTGGAACTGGTGTGAAAGCACAGCTAGATGGTTACAGTGTCGGCGGAAAAACTGGTACTGCAGAGAAGATACCGCGAGATAAGAAGAATTATTATGTATCCTTTGTTGGATTTACTCCTGTAGACAATCCTCAGGTTATGATCTATGTGACAATCGATGAACCTAATGTAGATAATCAGGCTACGGCACGTACTGCGGTAGAGCTGCAGAAAGCCTGCATGAAGGACATCGTCAATGTTATGGGTATTGCACCGACAGAAAAAGTTGAGGAGAAGACAGAAGAGCAGAAGGAGATCGAGGAGGAGAACATGGATGACCTCGAGCTTGCCTTAAGAGATCAGGATCAGAATTCAGAGGATTCTGATCGTACCGAAGATACTGACAATACTGAAGATAGCAATGATAACCAGAATACTGGCAATACTGAAGATAGCAATGATAACCAGAATACTGGCAATGATGAAGATAAGAATCAATCCGGAAATCAGTCTGAGACAGGAGAATCGGATCAGTCTGAGCAGAAGCAGATAATAGCTTCCACCCAGAAATCTTCCGAGACAGATCATGCACAATAGGGGCTTATAATAGAAGAATCACTGTCTTGCAAAAGTGTTCAAATAAGATTATACTGTTTTGGTGATTTTTTTGATGCATGAATAACGAAAAAAGAGAAGATTCCCAGGCTGCAGGAAGTCAGCTTGGAGAAGGATGGAGGAAATTATGGATTATATCATAGCAATCCCTGCACTGATCGCGTTTGTGGTAACACTGCTTATTGGACCTTGGGGGATTCGTATTTTACATCAGTTAAAATTCGGACAGACCATTCGTGATGAGGGTCCGAAGTGGCATCAGAAGAAGTCGGGAACTCCGACTATGGGTGGAGTGTTATTTCTGATTGGCCTGCTGGTAGGCAGTCTTGTTTTTGCTGGCAGATATCCGAAAGTGATCCCGGTAGTCCTTGTGACTTTTGGCTTTGGTCTGGTAGGATTTGTAGATGATTTTATTAAGGTTGTAATGAAAAGAAATCTTGGACTGACTCCAATTCAGAAGATGGCAGGACAGTTCGTGATCTCTATCTTATTTGCGATATATATGGTGAGGTTTTCAGGACTCGGCACAGATGTGATCATTCCTTTCACACATGGTGCTGCGGTTGACCTTGGCTGGCTTTATATTCCGATTCTTGTATTTGTCTTGATTGGAACAGTCAATGGATCTAACTTCACAGATGGACTGGATGGACTTGCGAGCAGCGTCACAGTTGTAATCGCAATCTTCCTTACAGTTGTAGCATCTGCTAATGGACATGATCTGACACCAGTGACTTCCGCTATGATCGGAGCACTTCTTGGATTCTTATGCTTCAACACATATCCGGCTAAGGTCTTTATGGGAGATACAGGATCTCTGGCTCTTGGCGCATTTGTTGCTTCTACAGCTTACATGTTAAAGATGCCATTCTTCCTGCCGATTATCGCTTTTATCTACTTTGTGGAAGTCCTGTCTGTAATCATTCAGGTTAGTTATTATAAGAAGACCCATAAGAGAATCTTTAAGATGGCACCAATTCATCATCATTTTGAGATGAGCGGCTGGCCAGAGACTAAGGTGGTTACCATCTTTACGATTGTGACTGCAGTACTCTGTCTCGTTGGGTTTATCGCATGTTAATGAGCATTATGCCCTGGGAGGATATTATGGATTTAAAAGATAAGAAGATATTGATTGCCGGTGCCGGAAGAAGCGGTGTCGGTGCGGCAGAGCTGCTAGGCCGAGCAGGAATCGATGCCGTAATCTATGATGGCAATGAAGAATTAGATACGAAACAGATTTTGGAGAAGGTTCCGGAGGGAATGAAACTGGGATTCGAACTTGGAGAGTTTAAGCCGGAACTTGCGGATTCCTTTGACGTATTAATTTTAAGCCCTGGAATCTCAATTCATAATCCGATTGCTACCGCATTCTATGACCGTAACAAATCAGTGATTGGTGAGGTAGAGCTTGCATACCTTTTCTCAAAAGGAAGATTAGCTGCAATCACAGGAACGAACGGAAAGACGACAACCACAGCACTGGTTGGACAGATTTTCCGTGAGTATTTTGATAAGACATATGTTGTTGGCAATATCGGAATTCCATTTACTTCAGTTGCTCTTGATACAACAGACGACTGTGCAATCGCAGCGGAGATCAGTAGTTTCCAGTTAGAGACCATTGATACTTTCCATCCGAATGTCAGTGCTGTCCTTAATCTGACACCAGACCATCTGGATCGTCACGGCAGCATGGAGGTATATGGAAAGACAAAGCTTTCTATCTCAAAGAATCAGACTAAGGATGATGTGATCGTCCTCAATTATGATGATGAGACGACCAGAGCGATGGCTGAGGAGACACCAGCCAGACCTGTAATGTTCAGCAGACTGGAGGATTTACAAGAGGGAGTTGTCTTAAAGGGAGACCGTTTCCTGATTCGTGAGGATGGCAAGGAGACAGAGGTATGCACTTTAGATGATATCAACTTACTAGGCGGTCACAATCACGAGAATATTCTTGCTGCAATCGCAATCACTTATTATATTGGTGTGCCAGTTGCCGCAATCAAGAGTGGAATTGAGAAGTTCCACGCAGTAGAGCACAGAATCGAGTTCGTTGATACTGTAGATGGAGTTGATTATTATAATGATTCCAAGGGTACCAACCCAGACGCAGCCATCAAGGGTATCCAGGCTATGAATAAGCCTACGATATTACTGGGCGGTGGATATGATAAGGGATCTACTTATGATGAGTGGATCGAGGCCTTTGACGGTAAAGTAAAATGGCTGATCCTTATGGGAGTAACCGCTGAGAAGATCAGAGATTGTGCCCTCAAGCATGATTTCCATAACATCATCATGGTGGATACCTTTGAGGAAGCTATGGACGTAGCTAGAGAGAAGGCAGATCCAGGAGATGCCGTACTTCTTTCACCGGCATGTGCAAGCTGGGGCATGTTCAAGAATTATGAGGTCAGAGGTAAGGTCTTTAAGGAGATCGTTCGTAAATTTAAGGGGTAGAATATCAAGATGTTACAGAAAATGAAAAAAATCCGTGCCGATGGTGACTTGGATTATATGATCGTTTTTCTGGTTCTGTTCTTGTTTGGATTTGGACTGGTCATGATTTACAGTGCCAGTTCCTACAAGGGAAGCCTTATTTATAACAATCCTGCCTACTGGCTGGAGCGTCAGGCGGTCTTTGGAGGAATCGGTATCGTTCTGATGATTCTCCTCTCCAAATTGGATTATCATGTCCTGCGAAAGAGAGATATTTATCCGATTGCCCTGTACGGAGTGATGATGTTTCTGCTGATTGCTACGTGGGTTTTTGCGGCAGTTTCTCACGGTTCAAAGCGTTGGCTTACCTTTGGTCCGTTGAGCATTCAGCCGTCAGAGTTATCCAAGGCGGTCATGATCATCATTCTTGCCACTTTGATTTACAACCACTCGGAATTATTCCGGGAAGGTCAGAAGGGCTGGAAGGCGCAGTTTAAAGGAGTTGCACTTCTAATGGTTTTCGCCATTGTTCCTATCGCGATTGTAGCGGTAGAGAACCTTTCTACTTCCCTGATTCTGTTGGCAATTACTGCCATTATGATTTTTGTGGTTTCGCCTAATGTAGTTCCACTGGTTGTTCTTGGTATCGGTGCAGGTGGTTTCGGTGGCATTTTCGTCTTAATGCAGAGTTATCGTATGGACCGTATCACAGCATGGCTTCATCCAGCGACCTCACCGAAGGGGGAGCAGACGATGCAGGGGCTTTATGCGATCGGTTCCGGAGGCCTCTTTGGGAAAGGATTGGGCCACAGTATTCAGAAACTTGGATTTGTACCTGAGAGTCACAATGATATGATATTCTCCATCATCTGTGAGGAACTTGGATTCTTTGGAGCAATCTGTGTGCTTGCCCTCTTCCTTGTTCTGATCTGGAGATTTGCCAGAATCGCGTATAATGCCAAAGAACTTTATGGCAGTATGATTGTTGTGGGTGTGATCGCCCATATCAGTATTCAGACTTTTGTCAATATCGGTGTTGTTACCAATACCATTCCAAATACTGGAGTTCCGCTGCCGTTTATCAGTTACGGAGGTTCCTCCCTGATCTTCTTGTTTGCGGAGATGGGAATTGTACTTTCGGTATCTAGGTACGCGAAAACCTGATAAAGCATTGAGTAATATTTGAGAGGATAAGATATGGCTAAGACTAATCTGACCTTAGTTCAGAAGAAGAAAAAAAGAGGAGGCCGCATTGCCTTTCTGATCATATTGCTTGCTTTCGTGGCGATAGCCCTGTATCTGATTATCACCCAGTTCTCGACCGAAAAGATTCAGGTAGAAGGGGCGACAAGCTACACCGATGCAGAAGTTGAGAAAGCGGTGCGGAGTAAGTACTACGTTCCGAATACTCTGGTCATGACAGTGGAGAGTGCAATCTTTTCTCAGAAGTACCTGCCATTTATCCAGACAATCCACATGCAATACAGTAATGAGGATTATCATGTGCTGAGAATTAAGATTAAGGAGAAACTCAGAGCGGGAAGCTTCTCGTACATGAACCGGAATGTGTATTTTGATGAGGATGGAATCGCACTTGAGAGCAGAATCAATAAGATTGATCATGTTCCGGAGGTTTCAGGAGTCCGATACAACAAATTAGTGCTGGGCAAACAGATCCCGGTTAAGGGCAATTACTTTGACAAGATCATGTCCATCACAAAGCGGATTCAGACTTATAATATCGATGTCTCTAAGATTCATTTTAGGAGTAAGGATGATATTGTTCTCACCAGCGGAAACTATAAGATCCGTCTTGGAAGCACAGATGCACTCGATGGAAAGATGTCTAAAATCAATGATATTAAGAAAAGCCTGCATGGGAAATATTCCTCAGGAACCATTGATATGCATTTGTACACAGATGAACAAAATTTGATCAACTTTAAAGAGAATAGATAGAAAATGATTCAAAGATAACAAAAATTTTTGTTGATATTTTGTGAAAAAAAACGTATTATATAGTATATATAGTAAGATTAGGGCTACTATAAGATAAAAACAATTTAAGGAGGAATAGACCTTGCTGGAGATTATGTCAAATGAAGAGATAGCGCAGGCTAAGATCCTTGTTATCGGTGTTGGTGGCGCCGGTAATAATGCTGTCAATCGTATGGTTGATGAAGCTATTGAGGGAGTCGAGCTAATAGGAATTAATACAGATAAGCAGGCCCTGGATTTATGTAAGGCGAACACAAGAGTACAGATTGGAGAGAAGCTGACTAAGGGACTCGGAGCTGGAGCAAAACCTGAAGTTGGTGCTGCCGCTGTCGAGGAGAATCGCGACGAGATCACAGAGCTTGTGAAAGACGCCGACATGGTATTTGTTACTTGTGGTATGGGTGGCGGAACTGGAACAGGAGCTGCTCCGGTTGTTGCAGAGATTTCTAAGAAGTTAGGAATCCTGACCGTTGGCGTTGTGACAAAGCCATTCATGTTTGAGGGCAAAGTACGTATGAACAATGCCGTCGAAGGTATTGCTCAGTTAAAGGAGAATGTTGATACACTGATTATCATTCCTAATGATAAATTACTTCAGATTTGTGATAAGAGAACATCCATTAAAGATGCGTTCATTAAGGCCGATGAAGTACTTCAGCAAGGTGTTCAGGGCATCACAGATCTGATCTTTAAGCCAGGTCTTATCAACCTTGACTTCGCAGACATCCAGACCGTCATGAGAGATAAAGGTATTGCTCATATCGGTATCGGAACTGGCAGCG
Organism: Lachnospiraceae bacterium; assembly: GCA_036310685.1. Taxonomy (GTDB): domain Bacteria; phylum Bacillota; class Clostridia; order Lachnospirales; family Lachnospiraceae; genus Anaerobutyricum. Next base: position 12,745 of record JAXJRI010000204.1, read on the forward strand.
GAGATGATAAAGCAATCGAAGCAATCAAGCAGGCGATGGATAGCCCGCTTCTTGAGACTACCGTTAGCGGAGCAACAGATATTATCATCAACTTCTCTGGTGATGTTGGAATTCAGGAAGTATATGAGGCAGTTTCTCATCTTACAGAGGTTGCAGGCGATGATGCTAACATTATCTTTGGTAATGTTGAGAGTGCTGATATTCCAGAGGATGAGGTCAGCATCACGATTATTGCAACTGGACTTCAGGATGTATCCAGTGGAATACCTGGACGCAAGGTCAAAGCTAGCACAAAGAAGAACGAGAAGGGACCATCCTATTCTCAGCAGTCCAGAGAGAGAGTATCTGAGAGCCATGAGGCTAGAAGAGAGTCTACCCGCGGATTTGATGCAGAGGATGAACCAGGAATTAAGATTCCAGAGTTTCTTCAGAAGAGAAGATAATAATTAGAATTCATAAGTAAGAGGCCTGCAGGATTGCAGGCCTTTCTTTCTTTTGCATAGCATGCAAGTGGACTGTCAGTTGCAGTTTGGCTTGTTGCTTTAGCGTGCAAGATGAACCGCCAGTGGCTGTTCATTTTGTTGATATTATATTTGCGAAACGTTGATCTTAGGAGGAGGTAGACATGGTAGCAGAGATCATATCAGTCGGAACAGAACTTTTACTTGGGGATATTTTGAATACCAACGCCCAGTATATATCAAAAGAGCTTGCCAAGGAGGGTATTGACCTTTACTTTCAGACGGTAGTTGGAGATAATCCGGAGAGATTAGCCCTGGCATTTGCGACAGCACTTGACAGAGCGGATCTGATTATCACGACAGGTGGACTCGGACCAACCAAGGATGATCTTACCAAGGAAGTGGCAGCAGCATTTTTCCATCGTAAGCTGTATAATCATCCTGAGACCTACGAGCATGTAAAGAGCAAGCTGGAATCTTATGGTATCAACCAGATGACAGAGAGTCAGAAGAAGCAGGCACTAGTTCCGGAAGATGCTCTGATTATTCAGAATCCAGTTGGAATCGCCCCATGTATTATCATGGCTGAGGGAGAGAAAGCTGTCATCATGCTGCCAGGACCTCCAAAGGAGATGAAGGCTCTTTTTAGAGAGGCAAGTCATATCTTTATCGAGAGACTTTCCGATCATGTGATTGTCTCAATCAATATCAAGTGCAAGGGGCCGGATGAGATGCCACTCAAGGTGATTGGAGAGGCACCGATTGCAGATCTTCTGGGGGATATTCTCGACAGCGAGAATCCTACCGTTGCTACCTATGCTAAAGAAGATGGCGTGCTGATTCGTGTAACCGCCTCAGGAAAGAATCATGAGGAGGCACTCAAACTCATGCGCCCAGTGGTGGTCAAGATTGCTGATATTCTGAAGGGTAAGATTGCGTGGGTTAAAGAAGAGAATACCGAATCTTAATATCTAAAGATTGTTAACATTCAGGCTTGTCATGGAACATCTTTTGTTGTATGATGGGCCTAATCTTTTGCCCTTTTTGAAGCATACAAGTGAAGTGCCACCAGCACTTTACGCTTGTTGCCCAGCATGCAAGTGGATTGCCAGTGGCAGTTCAGCTTGTTTTCAGCAACAAGATAAATGAATGATAGGAGAATATAAATTAATGAAAAAAACGCTTGTGGCTTTGGAACATGTCTCCAAGAGTTTCGGAGATATGACAGCACTTGATGATCTCTCGCTTGAAGTTAAGGAGAATGAATTCCTTACATTACTAGGTCCTTCTGGATGTGGAAAGACGACAACACTTCGAATAATCGGTGGATTTGAGAGATTAGATGCTGGAAGAGTATTCTTTGACGGAAAAGATATCACCAACGTCCCTGCTAATCAGAGAAATCTTAACACAGTGTTTCAGAAGTATGCACTGTTCACTCATATGACTGTGGCCGAGAATATCGCATTCGGTCTGCGCATTCATAAGAAATCCCAAGATTACATCAAAGATAAGATTAAGTACGCTTTAAAATTAGTAAACCTGGAAGGTTTTGAGAACCGTAAGCCTTCTTCCCTTTCGGGAGGACAGCAGCAGCGTATTGCGATTGCAAGAGCCATTGTCAATGAGCCTAAGGTTCTTCTTTTAGATGAACCACTCGGCGCATTAGACTTAAAACTCCGCAAGGAGATGCAGTATGAGTTGATGAGACTGAAAAGAGAGCTTGGAATCACATTTATTTATGTCACTCATGACCAAGAGGAGGCCCTCACTATGTCCGACAAGATTGTGGTCATGAATGGAGGCTATATTCAGCAGATGGGTACCCCGGAGGATATCTATAATGAGCCTCAGAATGCCTTCGTGGCAGACTTTATCGGGGATAGTAATATCCTTTCTGGTACGATGATTCATGATAAGCTGGTAGAGATTCTTGGCATTCCTTTTGAGTGCGTGGATGTGGGCTTCGGAGAGAATCGTCCGGTTGACGTTGTCATTCGTCCTGAGGATCTGGTGATTGGAAAACCTGGGCAAGGTCAGATCGACGGCCTGGTTAAGAGCACTATTTTTAAGGGTGTCCATTATGAGATGGAAGTCATGGCCGGAGGATATGAGTGGCTGGTTCACAGTACAGTAGCAGCGGAGCCGGGAACTCAGGTTTCACTCTCAGTGATTCCATTCAACATCCAGATTATGCACAAACCAGAATCGGAGGACGAGAAGGCGGTGGATAATTATGAATAGACGTTATCTTGCGGCGCCTTACCTTGTCTGGGTGATCGGATTTATCCTGCTTCCCCTGGTTATGGTGCTTGCTTACGCTGTCACAGATGGCAGCGGTCAATTTACGCTCGTTAATGTGCTGGCCATTTTTAACCCGATTCACCTCAGAGCATTCTTCTATTCAGTCGTGATTGCTCTGCTCACAACTGTAGTGTGCCTGATTATCGCCTATCCCCTTGCCTATATCCTCAGTACATTTAAACCGAAGATATCGAGCTTGTTAATTATGATATTTGTAATCCCTATGTGGATTAATTTCCTTCTTCGAATCCTGGCATTGCAGATGATCTTATCGAATACCGGTGTGATTAATGCTCTGCTTGGATTTTTCGGAGCAGGTCCCCTGCATATCATGTACACAAAGATTGCTATCGTGATCGGAATGGTATACGATTATATCCCTTTCATGATTCTGCCAATCTACAATGCCATGATGAAAATTGATCAGAGCGTTATTGAAGCTGCTCAGGATTTGGGGGCAGATACCAGAGTGACATTTCAGCGTGTAATCATTCCACTTTCCCTGCCGGGAGTTATCAGTGGAATCGTTATGGTCTTTATTCCGTCCATTTCAGAGTTTGTTGTGGCAGACATTCTGGGAGGGTCTAAGACCCTGCTGCTTGGTAATGTCATTGATCAGGAATTCAATGTTGCAAATAACTGGAATCTCGGTTCCGGTCTGTCTATCGTACTCATGATCTTTATTTTTGTCAGCATGGCAATCATGAACCGAACAGAGGCAGAGGAAGGAGATCTGACGATATGGTAAATGCAAAAGGTACTCTGTCAAAGATATATGTAGGCGTCATCTGCTTCCTGCTGTATGCACCTTTGGCAATTCTGGTCATCTGCTCTTTTAACGTGTCCAAAGCCAGGTCAGTGTGGGGAGGATTCACACTTCACTGGTATACAGACTTGTTTCAGAATGAGGAAGTAATTGCCGCAATCAAGACTTCCCTTGCTCTGACACTGTCAGCATCTTTGATTGCGACTGTGATTGGAACTCTTGCCTGTATCGCTATGACTAGAATGACGAAGAGGTGGAAGAGTATTCTGCAGTCAGGAGCTGACATTCCGCTTCTCAATGCAGATATCGTAACAGGTATCTCTATCATGCTTCTTTTTGTACATTTCATGACACTGGGATTCTCCTCTATGCTGATAGCGCATGTGACGCTTGGACTTCCTTATGTCATACTGAATGTCATGCCGAGATTTTCTCAGGTGGGACGCAATACCTACGAGGCAGCACTGGACCTGGGAGCTAGTTCGACCTATGCCTTTGTGAAGGTAGTCATGCCGGAAATTGTTCCAGGCATTGTAGCAGGATTTTTCTTCGCAGTCACCATCTCCCTAGATGACTTCGTCGTCACCTACTTTACTAAGGGAGCAGGAATCAATACAATCTCAACCATGCTCTATCAGCAGCTGAGACGAGGAATTAATCCAGAAATGTATGCCCTCTCCACCATACTTCTTTTTGTGATACTCCTCCTTGTGGGGATTTTGAACCATGTCACAGCAAAGGAGGATAAAGATGCATAAGAGATATCAATTATGGGGACTTATTATTTGTCTTGTTCTGCTCTGTACTCTGGCAGCCTGTAAGGGAGAGTCTTCCTCAAAAGATTCATCTAAGGATGAAAAAGTGCTGACAGTCTTCAATTATGGAGATTATATTGACGTACAGACACTTAAAATGTTTGAGAAGGAGACCGGAATTAAGGTTAAATATGAGCAGTATGTCACTCCGGAAGATATGTATACCAAGTATCAGTCTGGAGCGATTGACTATGATTTGATCTGTACCTCAGATTATATGATAGAGAAAATGATTCGTGCCAGGCAGGTAGAGAAAGTGGATAAAAGCAACATGAAGTATCTGGGAAACATAGATAAGCGTTATCTGAAATTCTGTCAGTCCTTTGATCCTAAAAACGAGTATGCGGTCCCTTATTTCTGGGGGACAGTTGGCATATTGTATAATAAGAAAATGGTGAAAGAACCGGTGAACAGCTGGTCTATCCTCTGGGACAAACAATATAAAGACGAGATTGTCATGGAGAATAGTATGAGAGATGCGTTCTTAGTTCCGCTTAAGTGGAAGGGCAAATCATTAAACAGTAAGAATAAGGAAGAGCTGAACCAGGCTCTACATCTCCTGGAAGATCAGAAATCGATTCTGGAGGCTTATCTGGTGGATGAGAGCAGAGATGCCATGATCGCGGGAGATGCTGCTATGGCGGTTGTCTATTCCGGTGATGCGACAATAGCCATTGATTCCAATCCTGACCTTGCCTATACTGTGCCTGAGGAGGGATCTAATATCTGGTTCGACTGTTGGTTCATTCCAGATTCCTGCCGTCATAAGAAGGCAGCGGAACAATTTATCGATTTTATGAACCGTGAGGATGTAGCGATGAAGAATTTCAACTACATTTATTATGGTACACCGAATAAAGCTGTCTACGATCAGTTAGACCAGGAGACCAAAGAAGATCCGACGATATTTCCTCCGGACAGTGTTCTTGAAAAATGTGAGGTATATAAGTATCTTGGATCAGACATGGATAAGTATTATAATGACCTTTGGAAAGAATTAAAATCTAGATAAGAGGTAGATGTTATGGTAAGACATAAGTTGACACAGGAAGATATTGATAAGATGGAGAAAGAGATTGAACACCGTAAGGTAGTTTTAAGACCTCAGCTCCTAGAGGACGTAAAAGAAGCTCGTGCTCACGGTGATCTCAGTGAGAACTTTGAGTATCATGCTGCAAAAAAAGCAAAAAACCGTAACGACAGCAGAATCCGTTATCTGGAGAAAATGATTCGCAACTCAGAAGTCGTAGAGGATAAGATGAGCGCAGACGAAGTGGGACTTAATAAGACGGTCGCACTTTATTTCGAGGACGATGATGAGGAGGACACATACTCTTTTGTCACAACAGTCTTAGTAGATGCCCTAAACAACCGACTGAGTATCGAATCACCGATTGGAAAAGCTCTGCTCGGACATAAGGTGGGAGACCGTGTTGAAATCCCAACAGGAAGAGGGGGAAGCTACTTCGTTGAGATCCGCGCGATCGAGCCGTTTGACGATTCCGAGATACAGATCAATCAATACTAGGCTACAGTTCATGAATTATATGATGTGGGTGTCATAAGTGACTATGGATTGTTCCGTCGCTTTGCGACTCCCACATTCCTGACTTCCATCTGAGCCTATGATCCGCCCTGTCTGTGCCTGCTCCATATCTTATTTAGAATCTAGGTAAGGAGCAGCAGGACAATTCGGCTTAGGTGGAAGGTCAGCTATTAAAATAGCATATTTAGCACTGAGGGATATCATGCATGAACAGTAAC
>JAXJRI010000205.1:0-2827 GCA_036310685.1 Lachnospiraceae bacterium
ATTATGATGTGGATGCCATAAGTGACTACGGAATGTTCCGTCGCTTTGCGACTTCCACATTCCTACCCTTCATTTGCATACTCGTGGTGCTGATCACCATTTCATGCTCATGAAGGGGCGTGTCATTAACTCACTCCCCCACTTGTAAGCAAGCTTACGTGGGGATGTGAGTTTTGACACTGTAGTCACATTATACCTTAACTATAAGTAAATATCAAAAAACACCGCCAGATTTCTCCGACGGTGTCTAATATCCGTGCAATCATGCAGGACCAATCAACGACTCTATCATTAGAATCTTACTGGATTCATCTTTACTCCAGGACCCATTGTAGAAGCGACAACTGCGCTCTTAATGTACTGTCCCTTTGCAGCGGCTGGTTTTGCCTTGATGATTGCATTAATAAATGTCTGGAAGTTCTCGGTTAACTGCTCCTCAGTGAAAGAAGCTTTTCCGATTGGCACGTGAATAAGGTTAGCCTTATCCAGTCTGTACTCGATTTTACCAGCTTTCAGCTCTTTAACAGCGGCCTCAACGTCCATTGTTACTGTGCCGGCTTTAGGGTTAGGCATCAGACCTTTCGGTCCAAGGACACGTCCGAGACGTCCTACAACGCTCATCATGTTAGGTGTTGCAACGACTTTATCAAAGTCCATCCATCCGCCCTGGATCTTATCAGCGAGATCTTTCTCACCAACATACTCAGCTCCAGCTGCCTTAGCCTGCTCAGCCTGCTCGCCTTTTGCGAATACTAAGACACGAACTTCTTTACCAGTTCCGTTAGGGAGTACAACAGCTCCACGGATCTGCTGATCTGCGTGACGTCCGTCAACACCCATTCTTAAATGTACTTCGATTGTCTCGTCAAATTTTGCACTAGCTGCTTTCTTTACGATTGAAATAGCCTCTGATGCATCATATAAATTAGATTTCTCTCTAAGCTTTGCAGCTTCCTGATATCTCTTTCCTCGTTTCATTTCTAATAACCTCCTGTGGTATTATCGGGAGCAACCCTCCCACTTTATCTCTTCAGCGTCAAACTACAATTAGTCCTCAACAACAATTCCCATGGATCTTGCAGTACCTGCAACCATTCTCATTGCTGCTTCGATATCTGCTGCGTTAAGGTCTGGCATCTTGATCTCAGCGATCTCTTTTACCTTATCCTTAGAAATGGTAGCGACCTTCTTCTTGTTAGGCTCACCAGAACCAGACTGAATATTAGCTGCTTTTTTCAGTAAGATTGCTGCTGGTGGTGTTTTTGTGATAAAACTGAAAGTTCTATCCTGATATACAGTGATTACAACAGGGATGATCATACCATTCTGATTTGCAGTTCTGGCATTGAACTCCTTTGTAAACTGTACGATGTTAACTCCGTGCTGTCCTAAAGCAGGACCAACGGGTGGTGCAGGAGTTGCCTTACCTGCTGGAATCTGTAACTTAATGTATCCTGTAACTTTCTTTGCCATGATAGCTAACCTCCTATGTGGTATTTGCGGGAACTACCCTCCCACTGCCTGCTGTGCAGGCTATTATAATTTCTGAATATCTGCGAATCCGATCTCAACAGATGTTTCTCGACCAAACATGTCGACTTCGATGGTAACAGTCTGTTTGTTCATGTTAATACTCTTGACTGTACTCTCGTGACCTTCCCACGCTCCTGAGATCACACGAACAAGATCTCCGACCTCAACGTCGATATCGACGATCTTATTCTCAGTCTCTTCCTCGCCTGGAAGTCCGATGCCAATCTTTCTCATCTCCTGCTCACTCAGGGGAATCGGTTCTGATCCTGGACCAACAAATCCTGTGACACCTCTGGTATTCCTTACGACATACCATGTATCATCATTCATCACCATGTTCACTAGAACATAGCATGGGAACATCTTTTTACTTGAGACTTTCTCGCTGCCGTTCTTAAGCTCAACAACATCCTGAGTAGGAACAACAACCTCTAAAATCTGATCCTGTAACTTTCTGTTCTCAATGGTCTTCTCGAGATCAGCTTTAACCTTGTTCTCGTAGCCTGAATAGGTATGGACTACATACCAGTTTGTTTCTGACATATATTCACCTTATCTTACTATTTGACCAGGAAATTAATCCCATACTGAAGAACCATATCGACAAGCGCGATGATGATTCCGAGAACTACTGAAACTACAGTAACCGTAATCGTCTCTCGTACCAGCGTGTCCTTATCAGGCCATGTAATCTTTTTCCATTCAATCTCCAAGCCTTCGAACCAGTGCTTAAGACCTGTATTATTCTTCTCGTCACTCATGCTAACGCTCCCTTACTGACTGGCCTTATTATTTTGTTTCCTTATGAAGTGTATGCTTCTTGCAGAATCTACAATACTTTCTGGTCTCCATTCTCTCTGGATGATTCTTCTTCTCCTTAGTCGTATTGTAGTTACGACGCTTACACTCTGTACATGCTAATGTTACTCTAACGCGCACAACTTCCACCTCCAATTACTGTTAAACCTAGCGAATAAAGGCTCCGCCGAAGCTGATGTCTCGGCAAAATCTTTATCTTACTATTTTTAGGCATAAAAAAAAGACCTATTCCATCGCCAAATTACTATATCATACCACTCTACCTCACGTCAATATTTTTTTGTCCAGGCACCACGAAAATGCGAATGAAGATCAGGTTTGTCCTTGTGGAAATGTTTTCCAAATGATATGATGACTACAGTGTCAAAAACTCACTACCCCACGGAAGCTTGCTTACAAGTGGGGATGTGAGTTGTTTGCCAAGCATGCAGGAGACCCGCCAGTGGCTGTTCTCCTGTAGACACGCCCCTTCATG
>JAXJRI010000206.1:0-18326 GCA_036310685.1 Lachnospiraceae bacterium
AGTGAAAAATAGTTTGAACTACCTGTATTAATATCATGAATGAACTGTAACTATCATAGATTGTTAGAGGATATTAATAGCAATAGCTATTGGCATATAAGAGGAAATATGATAACTTTGCTGTAGATTGAATGAAAAGGAGATTAAATCCATGTTTTTATCAGCAATCGTTTTTGGAGTGGCTGCCGTTGGAGGATATCTTTATGCCATCCGACCTAATTCCGGAAGGGAAGAAAGGATGAGACCTTTCCAGGAGAGATTCATTGCTCACCGAGGCCTTTTTGATAACAAGTCTGAGGCGCCGGAGAATTCGATGGCTGCTTTTAAAAAGGCAGTCGAGGCTGGTTATGGAATCGAGCTTGACGTTCAGCTCACGACCGACGGGAAGCTTGTCGTCTTTCATGATAGAAATATGAAGAGGATCTGTGGAGTGAAGAAGAGGGTCGTAGATTGCAGCTATGAGGAAGTGGAGAGGTATCCATTAGCTCACTCCCAGGAGAGAATCCCACTGTTTCGAGATGTCATGGATATGATTGGGGGAAGGGTTCCGGTTATTATCGAGGTTAAGCCAGATGGAGATCATATCGGTGCGGTCAAACAGGTCTGTAGGTATCTGAAAAATTATCAGGGCATCTACTGTATCGAATCTTTCCATCCATCGGTACTGCACTGGCTAAAGAAGCATCACCCAGATATTATCCGGGGACAGCTTTCTTCAGATTTTATTCATGATCCGGTCGATAAGTATTGGATTGGAAGATTTGGCATGGCCAACCTTCTGATTGATTTTTATGGGAAGCCGGATTTTATTGCCTATAATTTTAAGTTTGCAAGGCAGCGGTCCTATCGTCTGATTCGAAAGCTGTATACTGTGGTGAATGTTGCCTGGACGGTTCGAAGTCAGGAGGAATTAGAGGAGGCCAGAAAGACATTCTCTGTGTTCATCTTTGACAGCTTCATTCCTAATGAAAATAAGGAGACACTTTAGAAATTTTATAAAATATATGGAAATACAACAAGTAATACCCTATAATGGAAAATACTGGTACTTATAAAGGAGGAAAGTATATGATTCAAAAGGGGTTACTTGTTGTTTTTTGTCTGATGCTCTTGATTGTGGCACTGGAGGATTTACGGTTCCGCAAGATCAGCAATGTCTGGAATCTGATAATATTAGCCTGTGGACTGATTTCCATTCTTTGTCAGAAACTGGAGAAGGAGGCGACGTCTCTTCCCTACTGGCTTTTCCGAATTGTCTTTCGCTTTATGAATGACAGTGGTTATCACAAACTCTTCAACCTTCCGGTAAAGAGTCATCTGATCGGTCTTATTATCGTGAGTCTTCCGATGCTGTTGATTAGTCTAGTCACAAAAGGAGGAATTGGTGGGGGAGACATCAAGTTTGTCGCCGCCAGTGGACTCTTCCTTGGATGGGAACTGACACTCTTTGGGACGCTGATTGGACTGGTGCTTAACGCGATTGTAGCAATTATACTTATGTTAGCTCACAGACTAGGGAGAAAAGATAAGATCCCTCTGGGTCCATATCTATCCATTGGTTTTGCCTGCATGATTTTGCTGTGAGTCCCTTAGATTGCTTAGAGAGAGGATGAGTTTTGATACTGTAATCGTGTCATTGGATTGAACAATAATTTACCATATAAATTTTTTAAATATCGTTATGCACTAGTTTTTTACTGGGTTTTTGTGAAAAAATGACAAAAATATATCCGAAAAATAAGGTACAACTAACTTGTACAATAGAAAATACACACATTTTGCCGATTTTTAATGACAAGTAAGTTTACTTTGAACAAAAAAAGTGATACGATTTAAATGTTAAAGATACTAATTTAAAACTGCAATTTTTAAGGAGGACAAAATGGCTAGAGAAAAACAGTCTATGGATGGCAATACCGCTGCCGCTCATGTAGCCTATGCGTTTACTGAGGTAGCAGCTATCTACCCTATCACACCATCCAGCCCTATGGCAGACTCCGTAGATCAGTGGTCTGCTGCAGGAAGAAAGAATATTTTCGGTAATACAGTTACTGTTGCAGAGCTGGAGTCTGAGGCAGGTGCTTCAGGTGCCGTTCACGGATCATTAGCAGCTGGTGCCATTACTACTACATTTACTGCTTCCCAGGGTCTTTTACTTATGATTCCTAACATGTACAAGATCGCTGCAGAGCAGCTTCCTTGCGTATTTGATGTATCAGCTCGTACTGTTGCTACACAGTCCCTGAACATCTTCGGTGACCACAGTGATGTATATGCTTGTCGTCAGACAGGTTTCGCTATGTTAGCTGAGACAAACCCACAGGAAGTTATGGACTTAAGCCCGGTTGCTCATCTTTCTGCAATCGAGGGACATGTACCATTCATCAACTTCTTCGATGGATTCCGTACATCTCATGAGATCCAGAAGATCGAGAAATGGGATTATGAGGACCTCAAAGAGATGGCTAACTGGGATTCTATCAAAGCATTCCGTGAGCATGCTTTAAACCCAGAGCATCCAGCAATGCGTGGTTCTCATGAGAACGGTGACGTATTCTTCCAGCATCGTGAGGCTTGTAACTCTACATATGATGCATTACCTGCAGTAGTAGAGAAGTACATGAAGAAAGTTAACGAGAAGTTAGGAACAGATTATGATCTGTTTAACTACTATGGTGCTCCAGATGCTGATCGTATCATCATCGCTATGGGATCCATCAACGACGTTAACGAGGAAGTTATCGACTACTTAACAGCAGCTGGCGAGAAGGTTGGTTGTGTTAAGGTTCGTCTGTATCGTCCATGGGTATCCTCCAAGTTACTTGAGGTTATTCCTAAGACAGTTAAGAAGATTGCTGTACTTGACCGTACAAAAGAGCCAGGTGCTTTAGGTGATCCATTATACCTTGATGTTGCTACAACACTTCGTGAGGCTGGACTTAACGACATCGTATTAACAGGTGGACGTTATGGTTTAGGTTCCAAGGATACACCACCTTCAAGTATCTTCGCTGTATACACAGAGTTAAAGAAAGATGCTCCAAAGCCTCGTTTCACAATCGGTATTGTGGATGATGTTACAAATCTTTCTCTTCCAGAAGTTAAGCCAGCACCTATCACATCTGCTAAGGGTACTGTTGAGTGTAAGTTCTGGGGTCTTGGTGGAGACGGTACTGTAGGTGCTAACAAGAACTCTACAAAGATCATCGGTGACCACACTGATAAATATATCCAGGCATACTTCCAGTATGACTCTAAGAAGACTGGTGGAGTAACAATCTCCCATCTTCGTTTTGGTGACAACCCAATCAGAAGCCCATACTACATCAACGCAGCTGACTTCGTAGCTTGCCATAACCCATCTTATGTTGTTAAGGGATACAAGATGGTTCAGGACGTTAAGCCAGGCGGAATCTTCATGATCAACTGCCAGTGGTCTGACGAAGAGCTTGATCAGCATATGCCAGCAGAGGCTAAGAAGTATATCGCTGATAACAACATTCAGCTTTACACTATCAACGCTATCGACAAGGCTATCGAGATCGGAATGGGTAAGAGAACTAACACTATCTTACAGTCCGCATTCTTCAAACTTGCTAACGTAATGCCTATCGACAAAGCTGTTGAGTACATGAAAGCAGCTGCTAAGAAGTCCTACAGCAAGAAGGGTGACGATGTAGTACAGATGAACTACAAAGCTATCGATGCTGGTGTAGAGGCTGTACATAAAGTTGAGGTTCCTGCTTCTTGGTCTAACCCAGCTGCAGATGCTCCAGCTAAAGAGCTTGTTGGTGAGCCAGCTACAGTTAAGATGGTTAAAGATCTTATGCAGCCAATCAACAACATGGATGGAGATGCTCTTCCAGTATCCGCATTCACAGCTAACCCAGATGGACAGTTCGAGCTTGGTGCTTCTCAGTATGAGAAACGTGGAACAGCCGTTACAGTACCTGAGTGGGATGCAGAGAAATGTATCCAGTGTAACCAGTGTGCATTCGTATGTTCACATGCTACAATCCGTCCATACATGTTAAGCGATGAAGAAGCTAAGGCAGCTCCAGCAGCTATCAAGCTTGCTGATACAAAACCTAAGGCTTCTGAGTACAAGTACGTTATGAGCGTATCTCCATTAGATTGTATGGGATGTGGAGAGTGTACAACAGTTTGTCCTACAAGCGCTATCACAATGAAACCACAGGAGTCACAGCTTGATCAGCAGCCTGTATGGGATTACTTATTCGCTAACGTAAGAAGAAAAGATGCAGCTCCTGCAGCTAACACAGTTAAGGGATCTCAGTTCAATCAGCCATTACTTGAGTTCTCAGGATCTTGTGCAGGATGTGCTGAGACATCTTACGCTCGTCTGGTAACACAGTTATTCGGTGAGCATATGTATGTCAGCAACGCAACTGGATGTTCATCCATTTGGGGTGGTCCAGCAGCTACATCACCATATACAATTAACAGAGATTCTAAGCAAGGTGTTGCTTGGGCTAACTCACTGTTCGAGGATAACGCAGAGCATGGTTATGGTATGGAAGTAGCTCAGAGAGTACTTCGTACACAGGCTATCGCTAAGTTAGACGAGATTGCAGCTTCTGATGCAGCTACACCTGAGTTCAAGGCAGCTTATGAGAAGTTCACAGAGACAAAAGAGAAGACATTAGAGAATACTCCTGCAACAGAAGCATTAGTAGCTGAGGTTGAGAAGATCGCTGCTGCTGGTAATGAGGCTGCTAAGGAAGTATTAGATAAGAAACAGTACCTCGCTAAGAAGTCCGTATGGATCTTCGGTGGTGACGGATGGGCATACGATATCGGATTCGGTGGACTTGACCATGTACTTGCTTCCGGCGAGAACGTAAACGTATTCGTATTCGATACAGAGATGTACTCCAACACAGGTGGACAGGCTTCCAAGGCTTCTAACATTGGTGAGGTTTGCCAGTTCGCTGCAGCTGGTAAAGAGATCGGTAAGAAGAGCCTTGCTGAGATCGCTATGACATACGGTTATGTATATGTAGCTCAGATTGCTCTTGGTGCTAACCCTAACCAGGCACTTAAGTGCATCCTTGAGGCTGAGGCTTATGATGGACCTTCACTGATCATTGGATACGCTCCTTGCGAACTCCACGGAATCAAGAAGGGCGGAATGTTCCACTGCCAGGATGAGATGAAGAAAGCTGTTAAGGCTGGATATTGGAATCTGTTCTCATTCGACCCTGCTAAGAAGGCAGCTGGCAAGAACCCATTCACTCTTACATCTAAAGCTGGTGACGGATCATATCAGGAGTTCCTGAACAATGAGTCCCGTTATGCACGTCTGATCAAACCATTCCCAGATAGAGCTAAAGAGCTCTTCGCTAAGTCTGAGGAAGAGGCTGGTAAGAGATTTGAGCATCTGCAGAGATTAGTAGAGCTCTACAAATAATCTAGGAATCACCATAGAAAGTGACTGGGAGTAGCATATCATCTGTTAGACAGAGCGTGTGTGAAAAAGCCATAGACTGTAAGTGAAGACAATATTATATAGAGTTTGACTGATTGAGTCAGAACGCTTTAAGTCCCCGACAGACCGTAAAGTCTGCCGGGGACTTTTTAAGTGTATGCATGAGGTGATGTAATACCTCATAATCTTAATCCGATACTTAATATAATAAAGTGAATGATACAAAAATAAAAATCACAAAATAGAATTGTATAAATATGACACACAAATACTAGTGCTGCTGGAATTATCTATTACAACCCAAAATACTTTAAAGTTTTAAAGAAAAATATTCATGTAATAGGACACGATTTTTCAAGATAAACTGGAATAAAAACATATAATTAATGTAAGAATTCAGAGAAATAAATATAATAACCTAATATTATCAGATAATCAGATAATTACTTAAAATGTTTGTATTTACAAGTGCCGTTTTTTGAGATATCATAACACTAACCTAAAAGATATGGGTTAATATGAATTTTTAACTGATAGATATTGCAAAGATTGCATAAGAGAAAGGGTGAGACCATGTATCAGAAAGCGGGGCAGGGTCTTTATGATCCGAGCTTTGAGCATGATAACTGTGGTATCGGTGCCGTGGTTAATATCAAGGGCCGACGTTCGCACAAGACAGTTTCTGATGCTCTAAAAATTGTTGAAAATCTTGAACACAGAGCAGGCAAAGATGCCGAGGGAAAGACAGGAGATGGTGTAGGAATCCTTGTACAGATTTCGCACAAGTTCTTTAAGAAGACCTGTCATGACCTCGGCATTATTATTGGAAATGAAAGGGACTATGGAGTCGGAATGTTCTTCATGCCGCAGGATGAGCTGAAGCGAAATCGTGCCAAGAAGATGTTCGAGATCATTGTCGAAAAGGAGGGTATGAACTTCCTTGGTTGGCGTGAAGTCCCGATTCAGCCAGACATCTTAGGTAAGAAAGCCAGAGATGTGATGCCATGCATTATGCAGGGATTTGTAAAGAAGCCATTTGACGTGGCAAGAGGATTGGACTTCGATCGTAAGCTTTACATCGTAAGACGTGTCTTTGAGCAGTCCAATGAATCTACCTATGTGGTATCTTTGAGCTCTAGAACGATCGTTTATAAGGGTATGTTCTTGGTTGGACAGCTGAGACAGTTCTACAATGATCTCCATGATAGGGATTACGAGTCTGCCATCGCAATCGTACATTCCAGATTCTCCACCAACACGATCCCTAGTTGGGAGAAAGCACATCCTTATCGTTATCTCTGCCATAATGGTGAGATTAACACCATCCGTGGTAACGCCGATAAGATGCTTGCTCGTGAGGAGAAGATGGAGTCCGAGTACTTAAAGGATGAGATGCTGAAGATTACACCAGTTGTTGATCCGGAGGGATCTGATTCTGCTAGACTGGACAATACCTTAGAGTTTCTGATGATGAGCGGTATGCCTCTTCCATTAGCTGTCATGATCACGATTCCAGAACCATGGCAGAACGATGAGAGTATGAGCCGTGAGAAGAGAGACTTCTATCAGTACTATGCAACCATGATGGAGCCTTGGGATGGACCAGCTTCCATTATCTTTACGGATGGTGACCTTATGGGAGCAGTACTTGATCGTAATGGACTGAGACCTTCCAGATATTACATCACAGACGATGATCAGCTGATTCTTTCTTCTGAGGTTGGAGTACTTCCGATTGAGCCACAGCATGTCTTAAGAAAAGAGCGTCTGCATCCAGGCAAGATGCTTCTTGTTGACACTGCTCAGGGAAGACTGATTGATGATGATGAGCTCAAGAACTATTATGTCATGAAGCAGCCTTACGGTGAGTGGCTTTCCGATAATCTAATCCACATGAAGAATTTAAAGATTCCAAATATTGCAGTTGAGACTTATGATGATGATACCAACAGCCGACTGATGAAGGCATTCGGTTATAGCTATGAAGATATCAAATCTTCCATCATGCCGATGGCTTTAAACGGTGGTGAGGCAATTCGTGCCATGGGTATTGATAGCCCGCTTGCAGTGCTGTCCAAGAGACATCAGCCATTGTTCAACTACTTCAAGCAGTTGTTCGCCCAGGTTACCAATCCTCCAATCGATGCCATTCGTGAGGAGATTGTAACATCAACTTCCGTATATATTGGTAATGAAGGCAATGTCTTAGAGGAGAAAGCGGAGAATTGTCAGGTCTTAAAGATTGAAAATCCAATCTTAACAGATACCGACCTCTTAAAGATCCGTTACACTAAGATGCCGAATATCGTAGTTAAGGATATTCCGATTACCTATTACAAGGGAACCAAGCTTTCCAAGGCAATCCAGTATCTTTACAATTCAGTCGACAATGCTCATAAGAACGGAGCTAATGTCGTCATTCTGACAGATCGTGGTGTCGATGAGAACCATGTGGCAATTCCATCACTCTTAGCAGTTTCTGCCGTACATCACCATCTGATCAACACCAAGCAGTCAACTTCTGTGAAAATTATTATCGAGACAGGAGAGCCTAGAGAGGTTCACCATTTTGCAACACTGCTCGGATATGGTGCCAGCGCAATCAACCCTTACATGGCACTGGCCTCAATCAGGAAACTGATTCAGGACGGACTTCTGGCCAAAGATTACTATGCAGCAGTCGATGACTACTGTAAGGCAGTCTTAAGCGGTATTGTAAAGATTGCTTCCAAGATGGGTATCTCCACCCTTCAGTCCTATCAGGGTTCTCAGATTTTTGAGGCAGTTGGTATCAGTAAGGAAGTCATTGATGAATACTTTACGAACACAGTAAGTCGTGTCGGAGGTATCACCCTGGATGATATCGAGAATGATGTGGATATCAGACACTCCCATGCATTTGATGTCTTAGGACTTGCCAATGATCTGACCTTAGACAGCGAAGGTATGGTAAGATATCGCAGCGGTAAGGAAGATCATCTCTACAATCCTCTTACCATTCACACTCTGCAGATGGCAACAAGGATGGGAGACTACGATAAATTTAAAGAATATACATCTATGATCAACACGGAGGACGCACCGATCAGTCTTCGTGGTTTGATGGATTTCAAATATCCAGAGAAAGGAATTCCTCTGTCTCAGGTTGAGCCGATTGAGTCGATTATGACCAGATTTAAGACAGGAGCTATGAGTTATGGTTCCATCTCGAAGGAAGCTCATGAGACTTTGGCAATTGCTATGAACACCATTCATGGTAAATCCAATACCGGTGAGGGTGGTGAGGACTTAGAGCGTCTCACAATCGGACCAGATGGGCTTAACAAATGTTCTGCCATCAAGCAGGTTGCTTCCGGTCGTTTCGGTGTTACCAGCCGTTACTTGGTTTCTGCCAAAGAGATTCAGATTAAGATGGCACAGGGTGCAAAACCTGGTGAAGGTGGTCATCTTCCAGGAGGAAAGGTATATCCTTGGGTTGCCAAGACTAGACACTCAACCCCTGGTGTCGGCCTGATCTCCCCACCACCTCATCACGACATTTACTCTATCGAGGATTTAGCACAGCTTATTTATGACTTGAAGTGTTCTAACCGTGATGCCAGAATTTCTGTCAAGCTGGTATCCGAAGCAGGTGTCGGAACTGTCGCAGCCGGTGTTGCCAAGGCCGGAGCCCAGGTTATCTTGATCTCAGGTTTTGACGGAGGTACCGGCGCTGCCCCAGGCAACTCGATTCAGAACGCAGGACTTCCTTGGGAGCTTGGACTTTCTGAGACACATCAGACACTGATCAAGAATGACCTTCGTAATAAGGTGATCATCGAGACTGACGGTAAGCTGATGAGTGGTCGTGATATTGCTATGGCAGCCTGCATGGGTGCCGAAGAATTCGGATTCGCCACAGGACCACTGATTGCCTTAGGATGCGTCATGATGAGAGTCTGCAACTTAGATACCTGCCCAGTAGGTGTTGCAACACAGAATCCAGAACTTAGAAAGCGCTTCAAGGGCAAACCAGAGTATGTTATCAATTACATGAAGTTTATGGCTATGGAACTGAGAGAGTACATGGCAAAACTTGGAGTGAGAACCGTCGATGAACTGGTTGGTAGAACAGATCTCATAAAAGAGAAACCAGAAGCTAAGAAATATAAATTAGATTTCTCTGCTATTTTAGATAACCCATATGCTGGTAAGGGTCAGCCGATTGAGTACCATAAGAAGAATGTCTATAATTTCGAGCTCGAGAAGACCTTAGATATGACTGTTCTGATGAAGAAGCTTTCCGGAGCATTAGATAAGAAACAGAAGAGATCCATCACTTTGGATGTCGGAAACACGAACCGTGCTTTTGGTACAATCTTTGGTTCTGAGATTACAAAGAAATACTTCGATACACTGCCAGATGACACATTTACTGTACAGTGTAACGGAGCCGGTGGACAGAGTTTTGGAGCATTTATTCCAAAGGGACTGACCTTAGAGTTAGTCGGAGATTCCAACGACTACTTCGGAAAAGGCTTGTCCGGTGGTAAATTGATCGTCTATCCTCCAAAGGGCATCCGCTTTGAGGAAGATAAAAATATCATTATAGGCAATGTTGCTCTCTACGGAGCTACTTCAGGTAAGGCATACATCAACGGTATTGCCGGAGAGCGTTTCTGCGTCAGAAACTCTGGAGCAACCGCTGTCGTCGAGGGAGTCGGAGATCACGGCTGTGAGTACATGACCGGTGGTACTGTCCTGATTCTGGGTGAGACTGGTAAGAACTTCGCAGCTGGTATGAGCGGTGGTGTGGCTTATGTCTTAGATGAGGACAGCAAGCTTTATCGTCACCTCAACAAGGAGATGGTATCTTCCGAGCCAGTTACCTCTAAGTATGATGTTAAGGAGATCAAGGATATGATTACAGCCCATGTCTCCTACACCAACTCTGAGAAGGGTAAGAAGATTTTAGAGCATTTCAGCGAGTATGTACCGAAGTTTAAGAAAGTTATTCCTCATGATTATGAGAAAGTATTAAAGAAGATCTCAGAATACGAGGGTAAGGGTCTCTCAACAGAGCAGGCACAGATCGAAGCATTCTATGAGATTAAAGGATCAAAATAAGGAGGGGAGTAAGAGATGGGAAAACCTACTGGATTTTTAGAGTACACTAGAAAAGATAGTGTGGGAGAAGAACCATTAGAGAGAATCAAACATTTCAATGAATTCCATACTCCTCTTTCCAAGAAGGAGCAGGAGATTCAGGGAGCCAGATGTATGAACTGCGGTGTACCATTCTGTCAGTCAGGAATTCTGATTAACGGCATGGTTACCGGATGTCCACTGAATAATCTGATTCCAGAATGGAACGATGCGACATATCATGGAAACTGGGATGAGGCATATTATCGTCTGAAAAAGACCAATCCATTCCCAGAGTTCACTGGAAGAGTATGCCCACATCCATGTGAGGTCGGATGTACCTGTAGTCTGAATGGAGATCCGATTAACATCAAGGAGAAAGAACTTGCCATCATTGAGAGAGCTTACGAGAACGGACTTGCCAAGGTCAATCCTCCAGCAGCCCGTACTGGAAAGAAGGTGGCAGTCATCGGTTCTGGACCAAGCGGACTTTCCGTTGCTTATTATTTAAATAAGCGAGGGCACGACGTGACCGTCTATGAGAGAAGTGACCGTCCAGGCGGACTGATGATGTACGGTATTCCAAATATGAAGCTGGAGAAACAGTATGTCTTACGTCGAATCCGTCTCATGAAAGATGAGGGCGTGGAGTTTATCACCAACTGTAACGTCGGTGTGGACGTCAAGGCAGAAGATATCAAGAAGCAGTATGATGCGGTAGTCCTCTGCTGTGGAGCTTCCAATCCTCGAGACATCAAGGCACCAGGAAGAGAGAGTAAGGGTATCTATTTTGCAGTAGATTTCTTAAGAGCAACCACTAAGAGCCTTTTAGACTCCAACCTGACAGATGGACATTTCATCTCAGCGAAAGATAAGAGGGTCATGGTTATCGGTGGTGGAGATACCGGCAATGACTGTGTCGGAACCTCAATCCGTCATGGCTGCAAGAGCCTAATTCAGCTGGAGATGATGCCGAAGCTTCCAGATAAGAGACAGCCTAACAATCCATGGCCAGAGTGGCCTAGAATCTGCAAGACAGATTACGGTCAGGAAGAAGCCATCGCTGTCTTCGGAAAGGACCCACGTGTATACCAGACTACCGTCAAAGAATTTATCCCGAACGACAAGGGAGAACTCTGCAAGGCTAAACTGGTCAAACTGGAGTTCAAGTACGATAAAAAAGCCAAACGTAACGTTATGTCAGAGGTTGAGGGAAGCGAGTATGAAGTTCCAGTTGATCTGGTACTTATCGCTGCAGGTTTCTTAGGAAGCCAGAGCTATGTGACCAAAGCCTTCGGGGTCGAGACAACAGAAAGAAGCAATGTCAAGACCGAAGCAGGACATTTCGCTACCAACGTGGACCATGTCTTCACCGCTGGAGATATGCACCGCGGTCAGTCCTTAGTCGTATGGGGAATCCGTGAAGGAAGAGACTGCGCAAGAGAAGTGGATCTGTCCCTTATGGGTTACACAAACCTGTAAAACTATTCCGCAGAAGAAGCAGGTCCGAAAATTGCGTACGTTTACGTACAAGCAATAGAAGGAGCCTGCTTCTTCTGGCCAAGGCGCGAAGCGACTCGGAATAGCCCACATGAAATAGATTCGAGCATGAGCGAGAATCTATGAATGGGGCTATTTGGAATAGTTTTACAGTACTGCGATGATCCGCAGAAGAAGCAGGCCCGAAAATTGCGTACGTTTACGTACAAGCAATAGAAGGAGCCTAATTAATACAAAAAAATAAATAGAAAAGGCGGGGGACCTGCAGAGAGTGTAATTTCTAGGTAAATCCTCCGCTTTTTTTGGCATATACCCCCATTTCGTTAGAAAACTATAGACTTCTCAATTGAAAGCATATATAATCTAAATTTAATAGGAGGGCATAAATCTGCGTTTTATACGCTTTGAGGGGCGGCAGGTTTATGTACGGAAATATGTTTGGGGGTATATCATTATGAAAAAGCAGACAATTATTCTTGCATCTAGATCATCAAGACGTCGTAATCTTCTGATGGGTGCAGGATACCGCTTCCGCATTGAGATTAGTGAGGCAGACGAGGATACAGATCTCACAGATCCAGTGGAGTATGTTGAGGAGCTTTCTCATCGCAAGGTAAGAGCGGTAGCGGTTCATTTCCTTGATGAAGATGCGATGGACGTTGTTGTAGATGAGGATGAGATAACAAAGCACCAGATGGGAATTGAGAGCGATGAATATCTTTACATCGTTGGTGCAGACACGGTTGTTATTCTAGATGATCAGATTCTCGGAAAGCCAAAGAATGAGGAAGACGCGGCTAAGATGCTTCGTCTCTTAAGTGGTAAGCAGCATGAAGTCTATACTGGAGTTACCATCGATAAGATCCGCGGTGGAGTGTGTACCGAACAGAAGATTTTCTCAGAGCATACTTCGGTCAAGATGAGAGAGATGACAGACGAGGAGATCGACTGGTATGTAAAGAGCGGAGAACCTATGGATAAGGCAGGATCTTATGCTATCCAGGGTAAGGCTGCTAAGTTTATCGAGTCCATTGATGGAGACTTCTATAATGTAGTTGGTCTTCCAATCTGCAGAGTTTCAGAAGAACTCGCTAAGATGGGCGCAGAGATTGACTGATAAGGTAATATCTGATATAACTTACGTGACTAATAAACGAAGTGGCGTTAGGACATAGAGAGAAGTCCTCGGGAAGGGGGCTTCTTTTCTTCTGCAAAAAATAGGTGTGTGCTGCACTGGTTGTTTTTAAGTGTGGCTGATTTTTCTGACACTAGATAGGAGTATCGTAAATGAAGACATCAGGAAAGAGAAGGAATAATCTGGGGGAAGATCCCATCAGTCAGCTTCTGGTAAAATTTGCGGTTCCGAGTATCATCGCTATGCTGGTCGGAGCCCTCTATAACATCGTAGACCAGCTCTTCATCGGACATTATGTGGGACCGCTCGGAAATGCTGCGACATCTATCGCTTTCCCACTGGTCACATCCTGTGTGGCTCTTGCCTTACTTTTTGGAATCGGTGGAGCTTCCTGCTTTAATCTGACTATGGGAAGAGGAGAGCGGGATATCGCCGGCAACTATGTCGGCAATGCAGCGATAATGCTTTTTTTCAGCGGTCTGGTCTTATGTATCGTGACATTATGCCTGCTTACACCGCTGTTAAAGATGTTCGGCGCACCAGGAGACGTGCTCCCTTATGCACAGACTTATGTCCGCATAACAGCGCTTGGCTTTCCATTCCTCATTCTGACAGTAGGAGGAGGACATCTGATTAGGGCGGACGGCAGTCCCAATATGGCTATGCTCTGCAACCTTTCCGGGGCAATTATGAATGTTGTTCTGGATGCCTGGTTTGTTGCAGGCTTAAAGATGGGGATGGCAGGAGCTGCCCTTGCCACCATCATCGGACAGATCTTCTCTGGAGTTATTGTCATCATTTACTTGGGAAGATATAAGACAGTAAAGCTTACAAAAAAACAGTTTCTGATTAAGGGCAAGTATATAGAGAGAGTGGTCTCCATCGGAGCAGCATCCTTCTTTAACCAGATTGCCATGATGGTGGTGCAGGTCGTGCTGAATAATTCCTTCAATTATTACGGATCGAAATCTATCTACGGAGCGGCAATCCCACTTGCCTGCGTGGGAATAATCGTCAAGGTCAATCAGGTCTTCTTCTCCATGGTGATCGGAATTGCCCAGGGCTCTCAGCCGATTGAGAGTTTTAACTATGGAGCGGAGAATTACACCCGTGTTCGTAAAACCTTCAAGCTGGCAGCCATGAGCGGAGCAGTGATTTCCATCATCAGCTTTATCTTATTTCAGACCTTCCCTGATGAGATTCTAGCTCTGTTTGGAAAAGGAAGCTCTGAGTACTTTGAGTTTGGAAGGAAATTCTTCCGCATCTTCTTCTTCTGTATCTGGGCGGACTTCCTGCAGCCAATCACATCAACTTTCTTTACTTCGATCGGCAAGCCGAAGAAAGGTATCTTCCTGTCTCTGACCAGACAGCTGATTTTCCTGCTTCCATTAGTTCTGATTCTGCCTAGATTCTTCGGAATCGATGGACTGTTATTCACTGGTTCCGTGGCAGATGGCCTAGCGTTCATTGTAACAATCTTTATGGCTTATCTGGAATTCAAGGATATGAGAAGATTAGAGAAGGAGAAAATGCAGCGAAAAGAAGCTTAGGCACGCGAAAATGCGAATGAAGAGCAAAAAAGAGGATTCTCAATAAATGCAGAGAATCCTCTTTTTTTCTTTAGCATGCAAAGAACCGCCAGTGACTGTTCATTTTTTTGACTTGATATTCTAAAGTCCTGTTGACAAAGAGCATAGAGTAAACTATAGTAGTTCATGAATGGACTACTTAATAAATCAAGGGAAACCACAGACAAAGGCGGAGTCAAGATGGATGAGAACATTGAACTATTGATGAAGTTCGGACTGACCAGGCAGGAGGCCAAGATTTATCTTCTGCTGATTACAGAAGGGATGCTTTCGGGATATGAGGCAGCGAAGAGACTTGGAATTTCTAGATCGAATGCGTATGGAGCGCTGGCGGGTCTGGTGGATAAGGGAGCTGCCTACGTGGTGGAGGAGCAGTCCGTCCGCTATCAGGCCATTCCGATCAAAGAGTTTTGCGAGAATAAGATATATTTTATGAGAGAGTGTAGTAAGAAGCTGGTGGAACAGGTCCCAAAGATCACACTGACGCCGGGGAATTATATCACAATTCGTGGACGGCGCAATGTGCTGGATAAGTTCCGCAACATGTTAGATACGGTTGAATATCGACTTTATCTTTCTGGGTCAGAGGAACTTGTGAAGGAGTTCCGTCCGCAGCTTGAGGCGCTCATTAAAGAAGGTAAGAAGGTTGTCCTCCTGACGGAAGACTCCTGCAAGATGGATGGAGCCATTATTCACTATCGCCGACAGGACGATGGACAGTTCCGGCTGATTACAGATTCACAGTATGCGATGACCGGAGAGATTCATGAGGAGATGAATACGACTTGTCTGTATTCCTCGAATCCTAATCTTGTAAAACTTTTAAAAGAGACGCTCGCCAATGAGATCAAGCTGATCGAGATTCAGGCGGGAATGTAGTTGTAAATAGCAGAAATTTGCAAAAACCATTGATATGGCGAGATAAGAGATAAGCCAAGAAAGGAATTACTGTCATGGAAAAGAAACCATTTGTGACAAAAGAACAGTTAGAAGAGATTGTAAAAGAGTATCCAACACCATTTCATATTTATGATGAGAAGGGCATCCGCCAGACCATCCGCGACCTTTACAAAGCATTTTCTTGGAACAAAGGATTCCGTGAATTTTTTGCAGTAAAGGCAACTCCAACACCAGCAATCCTGAAAATCATGAAGGAAGAGGGCTGCGGGGTGGATTGTTCTTCCTTAACAGAGCTGATGATGAGCGACCGCTGTGGATTCGCTGATGGAGAGCACATCATGTTCTCATCCAACGAGACTCCAGCTGAGGAGTTCGTCTTAGCGAAGAAGTTAGGAGCCTTCATCAATTTAGATGATATTACACATATAGATTTCTTAAAAGAAGCTTGCGGGATTCCAGAAAGGATCTGCTGCCGTTTCAACCCAGGTGGAATCTTCACTTTCGGTAATGGAATCATGGATAACCCGGGAGATGCCAAATATGGTATGACAAAGCCACAGCTCTTTGAGGCTTTCAAGAGACTGAAGGAAGAGGGAGTAAAGGAATTCGGTATTCATGCTTTCTTAGCAAGCAACACAGTTTCTAACGAGTATTACCCTACTCTGGCAGCCATCATGTTCAACCTGGCAGTGGAGCTTCACCAGAACCTGGGAGTTCATATTGACTTCGTTAATCTTTCTGGCGGAATCGGAATTCCTTACAAGCCAGAGGAAGAGCCAAACGATATCTTCGCAATTGGCGAGGGTGTGAAGCAGATGTACAATGACATCTTAGTCCCAGCAGGAATGGGAGACGTAAGAATCTTCACTGAGTTAGGACGCTACATCACTGGACCTAACGGCCACCTGATTGTAAAAGCGATTCACGAGAAGCATACTTACAAAGAGTACATCGGTGTGGATGCCTGTGCAGCGAACCTTATGCGTCCTGCAATGTACGGTGCTTACCATCATATTACTGTCGCTGGCAAGGAGGATGCTCCATGCGATCACAAGTATGATGTTGTTGGATCTTTATGTGAGAACAACGATAAGTTCGCCATCGATCGTATGCTTCCAAAGATTGACATTGGAGACCTCTTAATCATCCATGATACTGGAGCACATGGTTTCTCCATGGGATATAACTACAATGGAAGATTACGTAGTGCAGAGCTTCTGCTTCAGGAAGATGGTACCGTTAGAAAGATCCGTCGTGCAGAGACACCAGAGGATTACTTTGCAACCATCGAGGGATTTGATTTTTAATAAGATTAAGAGTTAAGAAGAATATGTATATCAGAAAGGGTGCTGTCCGTGTGAGCAGCACCCTTATTAGTTGTATATTTATATGATAATCCAGATTTGAAATACTGTGATTGCAGATTGCCTCATTGGCCTTTTTTACTGTACTTTCTGTCCATTGATGACAACGTACTTGATATTAAACTCATCATCGACACAGACGAAGTCAGCGCATTTGCCTTCGGCGATGGAACCGATCTTGTCATCAAGGTGCAGGGATCTTGCTGGAATCAGAGAGGCGCAGCGGATCGCATCCTGCATTGGGAAGCCATAATCCATCGCACGTCTCATGCACTGGAAGAGGTTTGTCACAGATCCTGCGATGGTTCCGTCATCTAAAGTTGCCAGAGGTCCATTGACATTGACAGGCTGTCCGCCGAGAGCATATCTTCCGTCGGCTAATCCTGTGGCTTCCATGCTGTCACTGATTAAGCAGATACGGTCCAGTGGGAAGAGGTCGGTGATGGCACGGATCATGGACTGATGAATGTGGATTCCGTCACAGATGACTTCCACGTAAGCATCGAAATCCCTGGCTGCTCCGACCAGACCAGGATCTCTATGATGGAATGGGCTCATGGCGTTAAAAAGATGGGTGACATGGTTGGCACCATTGTCCAAAGCCTTGCAGCAGGTGTCGTAGTCGGCAGCGGTATGTCCTAAGGAGATGATAACCTTGTCGTGGTAAGCCTTGATAAAATCAAGAGCACCCTCAAGTTCTGGAGCAAGGACAACCTGACGAATCTTGCCTTTGGCAGCATCCTGACACTGGTCAAAGAAAGCGCCATCAGGGAGCATCATATTTTTGGCAGCCTGAGCACCTCTCTTCTCTGGAGATACGAAGGGCCCTTCCATAGTGACACCGAGGACTCTGGCATCCTTCTTATCACGAACGAAATTGCCAGCTGTTGTCATGGACTGAAGAATCTGGTCCTTGTTGACAGTCATGGTGGTAGGACAGAAAGAAGTGATACCGCATCTTGCCTCGTAAGCAGCAATCTTGTGGAGAGAATCATCTGTTCCATCTCCGAGATCAGCTCCGTCGGCTCCGTGCATGTGAATGTCTACCAGACCTGGAATCAGATACTCCTGAGGTCTTCCCGTGTGCATCGCATAGCCGTAGGCACTGACTTCTGTAAAAATACCATCTTCTATTACCAGATTGGCTTTATGAAATTTATCATCCTGTAAAAAAACATTAACATTCGTTAATCGATTACTTGCCATAATTGCCCCTCCTAAAAAATTAATACTATAGCCATATTAAACTCACATCCCCACTTGTA
>JAXJRI010000207.1:0-2194 GCA_036310685.1 Lachnospiraceae bacterium
GGGTTATCTCACAACAGAAGGCGAAAAAGATAATGCAGTCGCAGTAAAAGATGGAGTAGCTGAGCTTACAGCAAAGGCTGAACCAGATAAGGAATACACGGTATCTATCACAGCTGAAAACTATAAGATACCAGCCGTTAAGGCAACATACAAGGAAGCTTACGTGCTGATGAATATCCCTTACAGCCAGTTTTATCAGCAGGAAGTTCAGGGTGGCGTCGATGCCGTGACCAGCGCGACAGCAACCAAGAAGAGAGCATATAATCTTGCCAGCGGATCTTTCCATACAGACGAGAACAGTGCAGGAATCGAGGGAGTTGTTTATCCAGTAAAGGTTGCAGATCTTAAAGCATTCAAAAAGGCAGCTAAGGAAGCAGGCGGTCAGGAAGTCACCGATGCTGATAGCTTAAGCTACAGTGTGAAGCTTCGTGGAAAGGACACCCCGGTAGAACTTAAGGGTAAGGACGTCCTTTTTGAACGTCCGGCATATTCTTATTACCTTCTCAGTGAGAAACCAGACCATTATAAAGAGCTTACGATTGAAAATGGACAATTGGCATTCGGTAAAGCTCAGGCTCAGGTGACTGAGAAATCGCTGGAAGGCTTAAAGGTTCTCACGACAGATCCACACGTAGATTATGCTGTTGATATGACAAAAGCTATCGGTGATGATCTTACGGATCAGGATATCGTGAATGCAGTTGTAGTGACCGATGCCAATGGTAAGAGATACGGTCTTGGCCATGTCTCAAATATTTGGAGAAAGACATCCATCGGATGGAATCATGACGGTGTCTATAAAGATCTGGTAGGTGGAACAATTAAGAATATCAGCATCTATACTGACAAGGGAATCCTCTCTTATGATACTGATTTAAAAGTTCCAGGTTATGTAGAAGAAGTCTCTGCCAAATTTGATGGAAGTCAGAAATTGAGAATTGAGAATCTTCCTAAGGATGCCAAGAACGTTGAAGTGAGTGTTTATCTGCTAAATGGAAGAAAGAAAGAGGGTTATCTCACAACAGAAGGCGAAAAAGATAATGCAGTCGCAGTAAAAGATGGAGTAGCTGAGCTTACAGCAAAGGCTGAACCAGATAAGGAATACACAGTATCTATCACAGCTGAAAACTATAAGATACCAGCTGTTAAGGCAACATACAGCGAGAATGACCAGAAGAAGGAATCCAATACTCAGACACCTGAGAAGAAGAATGATGATACAAAGCAGACACCTGCAGTATCAGATGCGAAAGACGGACAGGTGGTTACTGTCAAGGGCAATAAGTATCAGCTGCTTTCTGTCGTTTCCGGACAGGCATCCCTCGTAAAGGCAAAAAATGCTAAGAAAGTATCTGTTCCAGCTACGTTCACTTACAAGGGTAAACAGTTTAACGTTACGACAGTCAATTCCAAAGCATTCAAGGCTAAGAAGATTCGAACTGTCGTGATAGGTAAGAATGTCAGCAAGATCAGTGCAAAAGCATTTGCTAAATCAAAAGTTAAGACTGTGATTGTTAAGACAAAGAAGCTTAAGAAGAAGACCGTGAAGAAGTGCCTCAAAGGTTCTAAGGTTAAGTTGATTAAGGTTAAGGTTGGAAGCAAGAAGCTTAACAGAAGATATGTTAAGAAGTACAAGAAGATCTTCACCAAAAAGAATGCAGGAAGAAAAGTGATCGTACGATAGAGGTATCACGAAGCTCTCAAGTCTTTACTCTGTAAAACCTTAATGGTAGAATAGGGAAAGATATTCAATAAAGAGAGGATTCGTAATATGGTAAGATCGACGGATGAGTGGAAGAAGATCATGCAGGAGCATTTGGACCGTACGCAGCGCGCTAAGGCTAACGAGGTAGGATGGATTCTGCAGGATTTATGCACCAAATATAACTTAAGCATTGTTCCTCTGGATGGTATGAAGGGGCAGAAGATAGCACTGATGGATTATGACAAGGAGGATACTTTGGCCTTGATTATCTTCAAAAACTTCGGCCAGGTAAAGGATGCCGGTGCCAGAAGTGCTGACGGAAAGCCTTGGACTGCAGATCGATTAAAAGAACAGTTTAAGAATTATTAAAATAAAAATGATAGCTATTTGACAAGTGTGAGAGACCAGCATGGGATCTCATAAGCTAAAAAGAGTATGTCAAGTTAAGTGTGTAAGTTTTTAAAATTTATTATCGGCGGGTCATGAAAC
>JAXJRI010000208.1:0-16636 GCA_036310685.1 Lachnospiraceae bacterium
GCTTTATCGTATGTATACTAAGTGGGCAGAGAATCATGGATTTAAGACGGAGATGTTGGACTACTTAGATGGTGATGAAGCAGGCCTTAAGATGGTCACTTTTGAGGTCGAGGGGGAGAATGCCTTCGGTTATCTGAAGAGTGAACGTGGAGTTCACAGACTGGTACGTATCTCCCCATTCAATGCGGCTGGCAAGCGTCAGACCTCCTTTGCGTCCTGTGATGTTATGCCAGATATTCAGGAAGATTTATCCGTTGAGATTAAGGATGAGGATATCCGAATTGATACTTACCGTTCCAGCGGAGCTGGCGGTCAGCATATCAATAAGACAAGTTCTGCAATCCGTATCACTCATATTCCGACGGGTGTTGTAGTACAGTGTCAGAATGAGAGATCTCAGCATAAGAATAAAGATAAAGCCATGCAGATCTTAAAGGCAAGACTGTACTTGATTAAGGAAGAGGAGAACCGTAAGAAATTAGATGGCATCCGAGGTGAGGTTTCTGAGAATGGCTGGGGAAGCCAGATCCGCTCTTATGTCCTTCAGCCATACACCATGGTTAAGGATCACCGTACCAATCAGGAGGTGGGCAATGCTCAGAGTGTCTTAGATGGCAATCTGGACCCATTTATCACTGCCTTCTTACGTTGGCAGGCAACAGGACAGAAAGTTGTGAAGGAGCAGTAATGGATATTAACCGACTTATCGCCCAGGAACTTGGAGTGAGACAATCTCAGGTTGATGCAGCGGTCAAGCTGATTGATGAGGGCAATACGATTCCTTTTATTGCCAGATATCGTAAGGATCAGACTGGCGCTCTTAATGATGAGGTCTTACGTAATCTCGATGAGAGATTAACCTATCTGAGAAATCTGAAGGATAGAAAGCAGCATGTACTCGAGTCTATCGAGGAACAGGGCAAGCTCACCGTGGATCTTAAGAAGAAGATTGTGGAGGCGGAGACTCTGGTTGCGGTGGAAGATCTCTATCTTCCTTATAAGCCAAAGAGACGGACCAGAGCAACGATGGCACGGGAACGAGGCTTAGAGGGACTTGCTAACATCCTGCGGCTACAGATGACTAAGAGAAGCTTTCTTGAGGAAGCAGAGGATTATGTCAATCAAAAAAAGGATGTGAAGGATGTCCAAGCCGCAATCGCAGGTGCCAAGGATATCGTGGCAGAGTCCGTGTCTGAGGATGCTGATTTTAGAACCCTGATTCGTAAGACGACCAAGAAGTATGGAAGACTTGCTGTCAAAGCGAAGGATTCCGATCAAGAATCAGTTTATGAGCAGTATTATGATTTCCATGGGGCGATCAGTAAGCTGAAGGGTTATCAGATTCTGGCGGTCAACCGTGGAGAGAAAGAGAAATTCTTAAATGTCCATGTGGAGGCGCCAGATGCACAGATTATCCGGGCGCTGAAAAATACTTTAGTGAAGGATAACCCTTCCACGAAGATATATATGGAGGAAGCGGTGGAGGATGCCTATACCAGGTTGATTGCGCCCGCTATTGAGAGAGATTTAAGAACAGAGCTTACCGAGACAGCCCAGGAAGGTGCTATCGAAGTCTTCGGTAAGAATTTAAAGCAGCTTCTCATGCAGCCTCCGATTAAAGGACATACAGTATTGGGGTGGGATCCAGCCTTCCGTACGGGATGTAAACTGGCAGTGGTTGATTCGACGGGAAAAGTACTGGATCACACGGTTATATTCCCAACCGCACCGCAGAATGATGTGGATGGAGCTAAAAAGACAGTAGCGCAGCTGATTAAAAAGTATGGTATCAGCTTGATTTCTGTCGGCAATGGAACAGCGTCCAGGGAATCCGAGCAGGTCATCGTAGAAATCTTAAAGGAGGTACCTCAGAAGGTCTCCTATGTGATTGTTAACGAAGCAGGAGCCTCTGTTTATTCTGCCAGCAAGCTGGGTACGGAAGAGTTTCCTCAGTATGATGTTGGAACAAGAAGCGCGGCATCGATTGCCCGCAGACTGCAGGACCCGCTGGCAGAGCTTGTTAAGATTGATCCTAAGGCAATTGGAGTTGGCCAGTATCAGCATGATATGAATCAGAAGAATCTGGCAGGTGCCCTGGAGACAGTAGTAGAAGATTGTGTTAACGCCGTGGGAGTAGATCTTAACACCGCTTCCTTCTCCCTTCTGTCTTACATTTCAGGAATCAGCAAGACAGTGGCGAAGAATATCGTCGCTTACCGCGAGGAGAATGGAAGCTTTCATACTAGGAAAGAATTACTGAAAGTACCGAAATTAGGGCCGAAAGCATTTCTTCAGTGTGCAGGTTTCCTGAGAATCTCTGGTGGAAAAGAAGCATTGGATAATACAGCAGTGCATCCAGAAAGCTATAATGCAGCCAAAGAGATATTAAAACGGTTAGGTTATAGCTCAGCAGATATTGCTGAGGGAGGAATTCCAGTACTGAAGAAGAAAGCAGGAGATTTGAAAAAACTTGCTGCTTCTCTTGACATCGGTGCTCTTGCTTTGGATGATATCTTATCAGAACTTGAGAAACCAGGCAGAGACCCCCGTTCGGCCATGCCGAAGCCGATTTTGAGAACCGACGTCTTGACGATGGATGATCTTAAAGAGGGTATGATCCTGAAGGGCACTGTAAGAAATGTCATTGACTTTGGAGCTTTTGTTGATATCGGTGTTCATGAGGATGGACTTGTCCACATTTCCGAGATGGCAGACCGCTTTATTCGTCATCCGTCTGAAGTAGTCAGTGTCGGAGACATTGTGGAAGTTAAGGTTTTAGGTGTAGATAAAAAGAGGAAGAGGATTCAGCTGTCCATGAGATTGTGAAAGCGGAATCAGATTCGTCAGTTGATAAAGTTGAGAAGAGAAAGGAACAAGAGATGGGAAAAATATCTGATATCAGTAAGATGGATCTCTCAGGGATTGAGAGTCCAGACAATCTTCATGACTCCGATGAAGAACTCACTCAGAATGAGGAATTAGATACTGGAGAGACTACAGCCTCCGCAGAAGCGGATTCTTCAGAAGCTGACTCTTTTGAGACTTCAGAGGATGCTGAGACTGTCGGCCAGGAGGAAGAGACAGAGGAGGAAGCTCCGAAGGAAGAATATGACATCCATAAGATTGAGCCAAATGGCGAGAACTATTATATCGAGGCGGACATCGGGGAACAGGAGCTTTCTGAATTCCTGATGAAGTTTAATTATCATTCTCCGCTGATTTTAGCTTGTACTATCATCTCAATTCTGTGGCCAATCTTAGCGATTGTGCGTGGAAGAGGAACTAAGGACATCATCTATGGAGCGTTGATGTGTGTCTTCTTTATTGTAGTTTTGCCAGTTATGACTTTATTCCGTGCTAAGACAGCGAAAAAGAAGGGCTCTATTTATGCCCATCCATTCATATACCTGTTAGATGAGGATATGCTTCGAGCACAGGTAGAGAATGCGCATGCCGAGATTGAGTGGAAGAAGATCACGAAGGTTTGGGAGCTTAAGAGATCCATGGTATTCTTCATCGGAAGAAATAATGCCTTCGTCATACCATATAAGAACATGAATGGACAGGAAGAGCAGATTAAGGCATTGGTTAAGAGAGTAAGACCAAGTAAGAAAGGCAAATGATGAAAATAGAAAGCTTTAAGCCGGAGGATACCTTTGAGTTCGGAAAGAAGCTGGGAAGTCAGGCTCAGGCTGGTCAGGTCTACTGTCTTTACGGAGATCTGGGAGTCGGAAAGACTGTCTTTACCCAGGGCTTTGCGGCAGGACTGGGAATTACGGAACCTGTCAACAGTCCGACTTTTACGATCCTTCAGGTATATGAGGAGGGAAGACTTCCCTTCTACCATTTTGATGTGTACCGGGTTGCTGATCCGGACGAGATGGATGAGATAGGATTTGATGAATACGTCGATGGAGACGGCGTCTCTTTTATTGAGTGGGCTAACTTGATTGATGAGATTCTTCCGGAACATCGCTTCGAGATTACGATTGAGAAGGACCTAGAGAAGGGTTTTGATTATCGTAAGATCACTATGACGGAGGTGGGAGCATGAAAATACTAGCAATTGACAGTTCAGGGATGGTAGCGTCTGCTGCAATTCTGCAGGACGACGTCCTGGTTGGAGAGTATAGTATTAATCATAAGAAGACCCACTCACAGACTCTGCTTCCGATGATAGACGAAGTGGTCAAGATGACAGAGACAGATCTTCATGAGATTGATGCCATCGCTGTGGCAGCGGGTCCAGGATCTTTTACAGGACTGAGAATCGGATCTGCTACTGCCAAGGGATTAGGGCTAGCTTTAGATAAGCCGCTGATTTCTGTTCCGACTTTAGAGGGGCTTGCCTATAATGCCGCTGCTTTCTCTGGACTGATCTGTCCGATGATGGATGCCAGAAGAAAGCAGGTTTACACAGGAGTCTACCGTTTTGAGGGAGATCAGTTTGAGACTGTGATTCCTCAAAAGGCATGCCCGATTGAGGAGATTATTGAGGACCTTAATGGACTGGGGGAGCAAGTTCTTCTTTTGGGAGACGGAGTCCCTGTCGCCCGTGATATGGTCGAGGAGAAACTTACCGTTTCTCATCTCTATGCTCCTGCTCATATGAGCAGACAGAGGGCGGGTGCGGTTGCCGTTAGAGCGGCACAGCTTTTCCGACAGGGTAAGACCGAGAATGCCGATGACCACAAGCCGATCTACCTGAGAAAATCTCAGGCGGAACGTGAGCTCGAAAAGCAGGGCAGCAATCTTGAGGAACTCGGCCAAGTAGAAAGGACACGCTAATGTTAGAATTATGCCTACTTGGAAGTGGGGGAATGATGCCTCTCCCATACCGCAGACTGACTGCGCTGATGGCGCGCTATAATGGGACTAGTATATTGATAGACTGCGGAGAGGGAACCCAGGTCGGCATCCGGGAGAAGGGCTGGAGCTTTAAACCGATCGATGTAGTGTGCTTTACTCATTATCATGCGGATCACATCAGCGGTCTGCCAGGACTCCTTCTCACCATGGGCAATGCGGAGAGAACGAAGCCTCTTCTGATGATTGGTCCGACAGGACTTAAGAGAGTGGTCAATGCACTCCGCACCATCGCACCGGAGCTGCCCTTCCCAATCGAATTTATGGAACTTCATGAAAAGTCAGAGGAGATTGACCTCGGAGACTTTAAGATTCATGCCTTCCGTGTTCAGCATAATGTACCCTGTTATGGCTACTCTATCGAGATTAATCGTGCGGGTAAGTTCGATGTGAATAAGGCTAAGGAGAATGGTATTGACATGAAGTACTGGAACCCACTCCAGAAGGGGGAGACCGTAGAGGTGGACGGCAGAGTGCTGACCAGCGATATGGTGTTAGGACCAGCCAGAAAAGGCCTGAAGGTTACTTATACGACGGATACCAGACCAGTTCCGAATATTGTCGAACATGCGAAGGGCTCAGATCTGTTCATCTGTGAGGGTATGTACGGAGAGAAAGATAAGCAGGAGAAAGCCAGACAGTACAAGCATATGACCATGTATGAGGCGGCAGATCTTGCCAAACGTGCAGGTGTGAAAGAAATGTGGCTGACACATTACAGTCCGTCTCTAGTTCATCCAGCTCCTTATATGGACGCCGTAAAAAAGATATTCCCACAAGCTCATGCGGGGAAAGATCTGATGACCAAAGATCTAAATTTCGAGGAAGATTAGTGCAGGATAAGATCCTGACAGAGAGGACATAGATTATATGGAACAAGAGAAAGATATACGAATTCTTGCCATTGAGACCTCCTGCGACGAGACCGCAGCTGCAGTCGTAAAGAATGGCAGGGAAGTTTTATCGAATACGATTTACACACAGATTGCTCTGCATACCGTATTTGGCGGCGTTGTGCCTGAGATTGCTTCGAGAAAGCACATCGAGAAGATTAATATCGTGATTCGTACTGCCTTAAAGGAGGCTTCCGTTACTCTCAATGATATTGATGCAATCGCAGTTACTTACGGTCCAGGACTTGTGGGTGCACTCTTAGTTGGAGTATCCGCTGCCAAGGCAATCGCATATGCTGCGAATAAACCTCTGGTCGGAGTGCATCATATTGAGGGACACATCAGCGCCAACTATATCGAGAACAAAGATTTAGAGCCTCCGTTCTTATGTATGGTAGCCTCCGGTGGTCATTCTCACTTAGTATTAGTAGAAGACTACGGCAAATATAAGATTATCGGAAGAACCAGGGACGATGCAGCGGGAGAAGCATTTGATAAGGTGGCAAGGGCGGTAGGCCTTGGATATCCAGGTGGTCCGAAGATTGATAAAGAGGCAAGAACAGGCAATCCACATGCCATCGAGTTCCCGAGAGCTAAGATTGGAGACAATCCTTATGATTTCAGTTTCAGTGGTTTAAAGAGTGCTGTCTTAAACTACCTGAATCAGAGTAAGATGAAAGGTGAGGAGATTAATCGACCGGATCTGGCGGCTTCTTTTCAGCAGGCAGTGGTTGATGTCATCTGCCAGCACACGATGAAGGCGGCAAAGGATTTGGGCGTAACAAAGGTTGCGATTGCCGGTGGAGTTGCTTCCAACTCACATCTGAGAGAACAGATGAAGGCGGAATGTGAGAAGAATGGCTATCAGTTCTATCATCCGAGTCCGGTTCTCTGCACTGATAATGCTGCGATGATCGGAGCGGCAGGATATTATGATTATATCAAAGGGATCCACAGTGGTTTAGACCTGAATGCAGTGCCAAACTTGAAATTAGGGGAGCGATAAAGGAGTCTTAGAGAACGATGAAGGAGAAAGTATTGGCTGTAGTGCTTGCCGCAGGAAGCGGAAGCAGAATGCAGAGTAAAGTAAAAAAACAATATCTCACCCTGGGAGACAAACCAGTGCTGGCACATACTTTGCTCGCCTTCGAGCAGAGCGGTGTGGATGAGATTATGTTGGTCGTCGGCAAGGGCGAGGAAGATTATGTTCGGGAAGATATCGTTGAGGCTTACGGTATCACCAAGGTGAAAAAGATTATCTGCGGGGGCAGGGAGCGATTTGATTCTTCTTACTGTGCCATCAAGGCAGCGGACCCTTCTGTTAGCTATATCATGATACAAGATGGGGCGAGGGCCTTTATCACCAAGGAGCTGATTGACCGGTCCATCGCAGATGTAAAGGAGTACGGTACCTCCATTATGGCCGTACCATCTAAGGATACCATAAAAGTAGTTGACCAGGAAGGTTTCGCCGTCTCTACTCCGGACCGAAGCAGTCTCTGGCTGATACAGACTCCACAGACATTCCTTCTTTCTGAGATTCGGGATGCCTATGACAAGATGATGCAGGAGCCACATGATCATGTGACCGATGACGCCATGGTGATGGAACATTACGGAAGCCGTCGTGTGAAGATGACCATGGGAAGTTATGAGAATATTAAAATCACCACGCCAGATGACCTGATACTAGGCCAGGCGATACTGAAAAAGAGAGCACAGTGATTTGAGAGAAAAAGGTATGGAGGGACATGTCAAAAGATTATGTCCTTTCGTACCATTTTTGTATAGTTTAAAACGATATTTTACTAAAATTTTGCACTAAGAGAAGGTGAAAAAATGTAGATTCATGGTGAATGTTTCACAGAATGTGTTATAATAAACATAATGATTGTGGGCAATAGCCATGCAATTAGATAAATAATTGCAGTGAGGGAGAATATATGAGTATTGATAAAGATGATCTGACATTGGAAGAATCCCAGGAAGATAATGATAAGGTAGATGACCTTGTTATTGATGCTGATGATGAGCAGGAAGTGGATTCTGAGATGGCAGAAGTGACAGACAGTGATTCCGATTCATCCGATGAGGAAGACGACAACAAGAATGATTACTGCAGTATCTGCCACAGAACAGAAGCTCAGGGAGCGAAACTGATTCACATGCCGAACAACATGAGTATCTGTACTGACTGTATTCAGAAGTCATTTGATTCTTTTGGAGCAGGGTTCCCTGGAGGTGGAATACAGTTCTTAGACTTATCTAACATGGATATGAACAGTATCCGTGATATGAATCTGGGAGATCTTCTGAGTGGGAAGAACATGAGTATCCCAGGAATGAAGTCAAAGCCTGAGAAGAAGAAGACAAAGAAGAAACCACAGCCGAAGCTGAACCTTGATAATATTCCAGCTCCACACCAGATCAAAGCCAAACTGGACGAGTATGTGATCGGCCAGGATTACGCAAAAAAGGTGATGTCGGTTGCAGTTTATAATCACTATAAACGTGTTATTACAAACACCATGGATGAGATTGAGATTGATAAGTCCAACATGCTGATGATTGGACCGACTGGATCAGGTAAGACTCATCTGGTAAAAACGTTAGCAAGACTGTTGAATGTACCGCTTGCCATCTGTGATGCGACCTCCCTGACTGAGGCAGGATACATTGGTGATGACGTGGAGAGTGTTCTTTCCAAGCTGCTTGCCAATGCGGACAATGATGTGGAGCGTGCAGAGACAGGTATCATCTTTATTGATGAGATTGATAAGATTGCCAAGAAGAAGAATACGACCAGCCGTGATGTAAGTGGTGAGTCTGTTCAGCAGGGACTGTTAAAACTCTTAGAGGGCAGCGAGGTTGAGGTGCCAATCGGTGCAAGTTCCAAGAATGCCATGGTACCTACTACCATGATGAATACCAGAAATATCTTATTCATCTGTGGCGGAGCTTTCCCTGATCTTGACCAGATTATTAAGGAGAGACTGACCAAGCATTCTTCTATCGGCTTCCACGCAGAGCTTAAAGACAAATACGATCACGACAATAATCTGCTTAGTTTTGTCACGATAGAGGATATTAGAAAGTTTGGAATGATTCCAGAATTTATCGGAAGACTTCCAATTATCTTTACATTGAATCCTCTGGACCAGGATATGCTTGTTGAGATTTTGAAAGAACCGAAGAATGCCATTCTGAAACAGTATCAGAAGCTCTTGGCGCTGGATCATGTAGATTTGGAATTTACAGATGGCGCTCTGTATGCGATTGCGGACGAGGCATTAAAGAAGAATACGGGAGCTCGTGCACTTAGAGCGATTATTGAGAAGTTCATGCTTGATATCATGTACGAGATTCCGAAGGATAGAAATATAGGACGCGTAACAATCACAGAAGATTATATTAAGGGTATTGGCCTGCCGATTTTAGATGACCGTGCAGTTGTTCAGCTCGAAAAGAAGCAGATTGAAAGCCAGAAATCGAATCAGGAGACAATCACGGCAGAAGAAAGCAATGCTGATACCATACATTAGCTCACAGAGGAAGTTTAGGGGTTACATTTTCTTGTATATTATATGGAGGGGTTTATGAAAAAAAACACAGAAAAGAACTTTAACCTAAAGTTTTTGGAAAGCCTTGCAGTGCAGTATCCAAGTATTGCAAAGGCGTCCACAGAGATTATTAATCTAGAGGCAATGTTAAATCTGCCGAAAGAGACAGAGCATTTTGTGTCGGATATTCATGGTGAGTATGAACAGTTTCTGCATATCTTACGTAATGGTTCCGGAGCAATCCGCAATAAGATTAATGATGCTTTTGGCAACACCTTAAGTCTGAGAGATAAGAAGAGTCTGGCTGCTCTGATTTATTATCCAGAGCAGAAGGTAGAGCGGATGAAGAGAGAGCTGGAAGGAGAGGATCTTTTAGACTGGTATAAGGTTATGCTGAATCGCCTGATTGCTGTGTGTAAGGAAGCTTCTGCCAAGTACACCAGATCCAGACTCCGTAAAAATCTGCCGGGAGATTTCGCCTATATTCTTGAGGAACTCTTAAGTGAGAACAACCGAGTTGTTGCGAAGGAAGAATATTATAATGAGATTTTCGATACGATTATTCGTCTGAATCGTGCCAAGGAGTTTATTGTAGCGATCTCCGATGTCATTAAGAAATTGGTAGTCACCAGACTTCACGTGATTGGAGATATCTTTGACCGAGGACCTGGTCCACATATCATCTTAGATCATCTGATGCAGATGGAGCGAGTCGATATCCAGTGGGGTAACCATGATATCGTATGGATGGGAGCAGCATCTGGTTCACAGGCCTGCATCGCCAATGTTATTCGTCTTTCTGCCAGATATAATAACTTAAATGTTCTGGAGGACGGCTATGGTATCAACTTGATTCCTCTGGCAAGATTTGCCATGGCAGTCTATGGTAAGGATCCATGCGCCTGCTTTGACATTCATGCGGCAGAAGACCTGATTAATCCAAGAGAGATTGAGCTGAACATGAAGATGCACAAGGCCATCTCTGTTATCCAGTTTAAGCTGGAGGGACAGCTGATTAAGAGACGTCCGGAATTCAACATGGAGAAGAGACTTCTCTTAGACAAGATCGACTATGAGAAGGGTACCATCATGATTGATGGAAAAGAGTATGAGCTGATGGATAAATCCTTCCCAACAATCGATCCGAAGAATCCATATGAACTTTCCGAGGAAGAGCAGAACCTGATGGATTCCCTGGTAATCTCCTTCACTAACTGTGAGAAGCTTCAGGAGCATATCCGTTTCCTCTTCAATAAAGGAAGCATTTACTTAGTATATAATAACAACCTGCTTTACCACGGATGCGTTCCACTGGATGAGAAGGGTAATTTCCGAAAGGTTAAGATTGGCAACAAGCAGTATCAGGGTAAGGCACTGTATGATGTCTTAGAGTACTATGCCAGAAAGGGATACTACGAGCAGGACAATGAGTGGGATCACTCCTACGGCAAGGATATCATGTGGTATATCTGGTCCAACGAGAATTCTCCAGTCTATGGCAAGGAGAAGATGGCCACTTTCGAGAGATATTTTATTGATGATCCGGCGGTTCAGATTGAGCGTAAAGACCATTACTATGAACTGATTGATCGTGAGGATGTTGCAAACCGTATCCTGGAAGACTTTGGAGTAGATACAGAAAAAGGACATATCATCAACGGTCACATGCCAGTCAAACAGAAGAATGGAGAATCCCCAGTCAAATGTAATGGCAAGGTTATGATTATTGATGGAGGTTTCTCCAAGGCATATCGTCCAAAGACTGGTATTGCTGGATACACATTAATCTATAACTCTCACGGATTACGACTTGTCTCCCATGACACTTTCACTTCGACGGAAGATGTTATCGAGAAGGAGAGCGATGTACATGAGCAGACGGTTGTAAGCGAACTGTCTCAGCACAGAGAGCGTGTCGGAGACACAGAGAGCGGAAGAGAAATTAAAGAAAAGATACATGACCTGGAAGATCTCTTATATGCATATCGTACCGGTATGATTTTAGAGAGTGATTTAGGATGATTTTACGAGGCTGCGATTTGTATGATACAGAACGCAGCCTTTTTGACTTAATATTGTGAGATAGTAGGAGCTGGTGATTAAGAAAATGTATTTTCGTAATTACTACTGTGCAATTAGTCCAATGTTCTCTTGTCACCATTATGCAAGATGTGGTAAAATATAATTCAAAAGTAATGATGAGATATTAGGAGACTACCAAAGGATGAAAACGTCCTGTTGCTGTGTGGGCGGAGGAGCTGACTTCCGCATTAGAGCAGGGGAAAAGGGCGTGAAAGCTTTGAAGGACAATGAAGCATTCATCGATGGTTTTCATATCTTTAAAACAGTGTCAGCTGAGAAAGCTTATGCAGGAGGATAACTTCTGAATGGCATACTGACACTCACTGAGGAGAGGAGTTATAGATGATAGAATTACTGGATTCAGGCGCCTATCTGGTGGATGGCCGCGAAATTATAAAGGATGACAGCGAAGCAAGAGCAGCACTTCAGGCTAAGGTTGGACCTCAGGCACCAGCCAAGGAAGAGGCTAAGAAGGGGACGATCGCTTATCGTATTCTGAAGAATCATAATACTTCCGATAATATGGATAAGCTTCAGATTCGTTTCGACAAGCTGACTTCTCATGATATCACTTATGTCGGTATTATTCAGACTGCCCGCGCGTCAGGACTTGAAAAGTTCCCAATGCCATATGTCTTAACAAACTGT
Organism: Lachnospiraceae bacterium; assembly: GCA_036310685.1. Classification (GTDB taxonomy): domain Bacteria; phylum Bacillota; class Clostridia; order Lachnospirales; family Lachnospiraceae; genus Anaerobutyricum. Next base: position 12,050 of record JAXJRI010000208.1, read on the forward strand.
CATAACAGTCTGTGTGCCGTAGGTGGTACCATCAATGAAGATGATCATATGTTTGGACTGACAGCAGCCAAGAAGTATGGTGGAATTTATGTTCCTCCTCATCAGGCAGTCATTCATCAGTTTGCAAGAGAGATGCTGGCATTTGGCGGCGGCATGATTTTGGGATCAGACTCTCATACAAGATATGGAGCCTTAGGTACCATGGCTATGGGTGAAGGTGGTCCGGAGCTGGTTAAGCAGCTGCTGAATCAGACGTACGATATCAATATGCCGGGAGTTATCGCCGTCTATCTGACAGGAGAGCCGATTAAGGGTGTGGGACCTCAGGATGTGGCTCTTGCCATTATCGGGGCTGTCTTTAAGAATGGATATGTCAACAATAAGGTTATGGAGTTTGTGGGACCAGGTGTCGCTAAACTGAGTGCTGATTTCAGAATCGGTGTGGATGTTATGACAACAGAGACTACTTGCTTATCTTCTATCTGGCAGACAGATGAGGAGATTAAGAAGTTCTATGATATTCATGGACGTTCTAAAGATTACAAAGAGTTAAAACCAGAATCTGTCGCATATTATGACGGAGTAGTGAAGGTAGACCTTGGCAGCATCCGCCCAATGATTGCAATGCCATTCCATCCGAGCAATGCATATCCAATCAAGGAGGTTCAGGAGAACCTGATGGATATTCTTAAAGAGACTGAGCAGAGAGCATTGGTAAGTTTAGATGGACAGGTTGATTTTAAGCTGACGGATAAAGTACATGACGGTAAGCTTTACGTGGATCAGGGCATCATCGCAGGATGTGCCGGCGGTGGGTTTGAGAACTTATGCGCAGCTGCAGATATCATGAGAGGCAGATATATCGGAGCCGATGAATTTACTATGAGTGTATATCCTGCCAGCACACCAATCTTTATGGAATTAGTAAGGAATGGTGCCGTCGCTGATCTGATGGAGGCAGGTGTTATTGTGAAGACGGCGTTCTGCGGACCATGCTTTGGTGCTGGAGATACTCCTTCTAATAATGGACTTTCTATTAGACACTCCACCAGAAATTTCCCTAACCGTGAGGGATCTAAGCTTCAGAATGGACAGATTGCTTCTGTAGCTTTGATGGATGCGAGATCAATCGCAGCAACCGCTGCCAACAAGGGATTTCTGACCGGAGCGGATGAGCTGGATGTTGAGTATACAGGACCAACCTATCACTTCGATTCTAAGATTTATGAGAACCGTGTCTTTGACAGCCACGGAGTTGCAGATCCTTCCGTTGAGCTGAAGTTAGGTCCGAATATTAAAGATTGGCCTGCAATGAGTCCACTTCCGGATGACATGATCTTAAAGGTAGTATCTGAGATTCATGATCCAGTTACCACAACAGACGAGCTGATTCCATCTGGTGAGACATCATCCTATCGTTCCAATCCATTAGGACTTGCGGAGTTCACACTCTCAAGAAAAGACCCAGCTTATGTGGGACGTGCTAAGGAAGTTCAGAAAGCTCAGAAAGCGATTGAGCAGGGCGAAGATCCTGTGGAGGCTCTGCCAGAGCTCAAGGAAGTGCTCGGCACAATCCGGGAGAAGGATAAGGCATCCGCTGGTAAGACATACGGCGTCGGAAGTACGATCTTCGCAGTGAAACCAGGAGATGGATCTGCCAGAGAGCAGGCAGCTTCCTGCCAGAAGGTGCTTGGCGGCTGGGCTAACATTGCCAATGAGTATGCAACCAAGAGATATCGTTCCAACCTTATCAACTGGGGTATGCTTCCATTCCTGATCCCAGAGGGAGATCTTCCTTTCCAGAATGGAGACTATCTCTACCTTCCTGATGTGAAAGCGGCGATTGAGAACAAGGCTTCAGAATTCACAGCCTATGTTGTAAAGGATGGAGAACTTCAGAAGTTTACCTTAAAGATGGGCGGACTCACAGATGATGAGCGTGAGATTATCGAGAGAGGCTGTCTGATTAATTATAACAGAGCGAGATTATAAAAGACTTAGATAGGTACGCAAAGTACCTCGCATAAGTAACTATTACATTCCTGCAAAGGTGCATGGATAATTGGGGGCCCTTGTCTTAAGATCTTATCTGTGGACAAGGGTCTTTTTACATAAGGAGAGGTGATTATGAAGATTTCGGGAAACGACTTATTTGTTACCGCAATGAAAAAAGAAGGGGTTGACACAATCTTCGCTTATCCAGGAGGTATGGTTATCAATCTTTTAGATTCTCTTGGAAAACATAAGGGGATTGATCTTGTACTCCCTAGACATGAGCAGGGTCTGATTTTTGCTGCAGATGGATACGCTCGGGCAACAGGCAAGGTTGGAGTCTGTCTGGTAACGAGTGGTCCGGGAGCTACGAACATCGTAACAGGAATTGCCAATGCAAATTACGATAGTATTCCAATGGTATGCTTTACCGGACAGGTATCAGAGGATCTGATCGGTAACGATGCCTTCCAGGAGGTTGATACAATCGGTGTCACCAGAAATATCGCCAAATTTGTTATTATGGTTCGTGACCGTGAGCTCTTAGCACAGCGTATCAAAGAGGCATTCTACATTGCCAGATCAGGAAAGCCAGGACCAGTTGTTGTCGATCTTCCGACCGATGTTATGGCTGAACTGGGATCCACTTCCTATCCTACTGAGATTAGCATTCGTGGATATAAGCCGAATGAGACCGTTCATATGGGCCAGCTGAAGAAGGCAATCCGAATGTTAAAACAGGCTAAGAAGCCTATGTTCTTAATCGGTGGCGGAGTTAATCTGGCCCATGCTCAGGAGGAGATGACACAGCTTGCCGAGAAGGTAGATGTTCCTGTCATCACTTCAGTTATGGGACGTGGTGCGATTCCGACAGATCATCCATTATTTATCGGTGATATCGGTATGCACGGATCTTACGCAGCGAACCGTACAGCCAATGAGGCAGATCTGATTTTCGCGATCGGATGTCGTTTCGGTGACCGTGTTACTGGAAAGATTGAGACATTTGCTCCTCATGCCAAAGTGGTTCATATTGATATTGAGGCAGCAGCCATCTCAAGAAATGTCACGGTTGATATTCCAATCACAGCAGATGCCAAGAAGGCAATTCCTAAGATCATCGAGCATGTAGCTGAGATGAAACATACAGAGTGGATCGAGGAGATCAAACAGTGGAATAAAGAGGTCCCTCTTCATGTAGATGCCGAGAGCGGAGTTAATCCACAGAAGATTTTCGATGCTTTAAATGATATTTATCATGATACAGATACCATATACACATCCGACGTTGGACAGCATCAGATGTGGGCTACCCAGTTCTTAAGACTGGACGGCAAGCATCAGCTGATTCAGAGCGGCGGTCTTGGAACTATGGGATATGGTCTTCCAAGTGCCATCGGTGCTAAGATTGGATGCCAGAATAAAGAGATTGTCTCCATTAACGGTGATGGAGGTTTCCAGATGAACCTTCAGGAGATGGCAATGGGAGTCTGCCAGGAGACCCCTATGGTTGTTCTGATCTTTAATAATAGAAAGCTTGGTATGGTACGCCAGCAGCAGAAGGTGTTAAGGAACGGACATTATGTCTGCACCTGCCTTACCCAGAGAAAATCATGCAAGCATGAATGTGAGACTCCGGGCTGCCAGTGTCCAGAATATACACCTAACTTTGTGAAGTTAGCAGAAGCATATGGATCTAAGGGATATCGAATCGATAACGACGACCAGATTCATGACACTATTGTAGAAGCAAGAGAGTATGCCAACGCTCATGATGTTCCGGTTATCGTAGAGTGCACCATCGATCCAGATGACATGGTAACACCTATGATCAAGGGCGGCGGAAGTTTTGAAGATATCATTTTGAATATTAAGTAAGGGGGAGTGACATACCATGAAAAAAGTAGAACGATTAAAAAAGAAAAGATGGGTCTCCCTCTATGTAGAGAACCGTATTGGTGTCTTAGCACGTATCTCCGGAATGATGTCTGGAAAATCCTACAACATCGATTCCATCACAGTAGGTACGACAGAAGATAACACTATCTCAAGAATGACCATTGGACTTTCTTCTGATGATGCTACTTTTGAGCAGATTAAGAAGCAGTTAAACCGCTGTGTTGAGGTTATCAAATTGATCGATATCACAGATGCTCCAATCCATATGAAAGAGATTCTCTTTGTTAAGATATCGGAGTGTACTGAGTTTGAGAGAGCAGAGATTTTCCGTATTGCTCAGGTCTATGGTGGAAAGATTATCGATTACGGTATCGACAGTATCCTCTTGGAGCTAGTAGCAACCGAGGGCAAGAACAATGCTCTGATTAAGCTTCTGAGTGATAAGTTTAAACACGTCGAGGTTACCAGAGGCGGTGTCGTTGCCGTTGAATCAATTAGTATGGTTGATCGTTAAAGAATTCGAAAATCCTAGATAAGAAAAGATGCTGCGGTCAGGATGTCTGGTCGCAGCATCTTTAGTGCGCCCGGCGGGCGCACGTTCTAACGGGTGAAAGTCCCGAATCTACCCGGCAGTGGGAAGGATATAGCCGAACAGCAAGGGCGTCATCGTGAGGTGGGGTCTGAAGGAAGCTGTAA
>JAXJRI010000209.1:0-4000 GCA_036310685.1 Lachnospiraceae bacterium
CCTGATAATTCATCACCCCCGAATAGAGATTATTATAACACATTCGGGACATTTTCATTTTTGCTTTACCAGGACATTATCATTTTTGGCTTATAAAGAGAAGGAGCAGATTAATTTTCCCATTGACAGAAGGTAGATCTTGCTATATAATAATTAATCGTGGTATGCACATAAATGTATTTCAAAGCCCCGAGATACATTTGTCATAGATCCATTAATATATGGATGCGATGTAATGGAGGGTACGGACAGCCAGGAAGTTACATCATAACAAGATATTTTTGGTTATAACATGATAAGGAGAACTACTCATGAAAAGTTTTATGGCTAGCCCATCAACAATCACAAGAGATTGGTATGTAGTTGATGCTACAGGACATACATTAGGACGTTTAGCATCTGAGATTGCTAAGGTATTAAGAGGTAAGAACAAACCTACTTTCACACCTCATATTGATACAGGTGATTATGTTATCGTTGTTAACGCTGACAAGATCAAAGTTACAGGTAAGAAGTTAGACCAGAAAGTTTACTATCATCACAGCGACTATGTCGGTGGAATGAAAGAGCAGACTTTAAAAGAGAAATTACAGAAGAAACCAGAAGAAGTTCTTGAACTTGCTGTAAAGGGTATGCTTCCAAAGGGACCTCTCGGAAGACAGATGTATACAAAGCTTTATGTATATGCTGGCCCAGATCACAAACATGCTGCACAGCAGCCAAAAGAGTTAGAGATTAAGTATTAATTCAGGGAGGTATTGGAAGTGGCTACAACAAAGTATTACGGAACTGGAAGAAGAAAGAGCAGTGTCGCAAGAGTATACTTAGTACCAGGTACTGGTAAGTTTACTATCAATAAGAAAGATATCGACGAGTACTTCGGTTATGATACACTTAAAGTTATCGCTCGTCAGCCATTAGAGCTTACATCTAACTTAGATAAGTTCGACGTTTTAGTTAACGTTCATGGTGGTGGATACACAGGACAGGCTGGAGCAATCCGTCATGGTATCGCTAGAGCCCTTCTTGAGGTTGATTCTGATGAGTACAGAGTACCTCTTAAGAAAGCTGGATTCTTAACACGTGACCCACGTATGAAAGAGCGTAAGAAGTACGGTCTCAAGAAAGCACGTCGTGCACCACAGTTCTCAAAGAGATAATTATCTTTTACAAGAATTTTCAAGTCTCGAAAACATTATGTTTTCGGGACTTTTTTTTGGTGCATGCAAGTGAACTGCCAGTGGCTCTTTCGCTTGTTGTTTGGTAAAATGAGCTTATACATCAACGGAATTTCAATCATTTTTTAAGCTAAGGCATTAATATAGGATATATGCGGAGCAATTTGGTGATATGTCAAGGAGGGATGTCATGAAATTACTTATTATAGAAGATGAGAAGACACTCGCTGAGGTTATCGGTGATTGCCTTATTGATGAAGGATACGATGTTAAGATTACATTTGACGGAGATCAAGGATACGAAGAGGCCATGAGTCACACCTATGACCTGATTCTGCTTGATCGTATGCTCCCAGGTGTGGATGGTATTGAGCTTTTAAAGACTATGCGAGAGAATTCGGTGGAGACACCGGTCCTGATTCTGACTGCTAAGTCTGAGATAAAAGACCGTGTGGAAGGTCTGGACGCGGGAGCCGATGACTACATGACCAAGCCGTTCGAGATGGAGGAGCTTCTAGCTCGAATCCGTGCTATTATTCGAAGAAATTATGGAACGACAGATGATATGCTGGAGTTTCAGGACATAGTCTTAGATACGAAAAGCGGTGAACTTGAGTGTACCGCAACCAAGAAGAACATCAATATTACCGGTAAGGAACTTCTGGTTCTGGAATATCTGATGATGAACAAGGGACAGGTTCTGAGTCGAAGTCAGATTTCAGAGCGTGTCTGGGGAGAAGATAAGAACTTAAATTACAACAACGTGGAGGCATACATTTCCTTTGTCCGCAGAAAGCTTAAGTTTATCGGAGCAGATGTTGAGATTAATGCCAGACGTGGTCTTGGGTATCTGTTGGAGAAGAAGTCGTGATAAAAAAGGTTCAGCGGAAAATTATCGCAATCATAGCAATTATCTTATGGATTATGTTGATTCTGACCTTAGGAATTATCAATGTTTACAGTTACCGGTCGACCCGCAATAATGTATATATTTCAATCTCTAGAAAACAGCACATCGTGTTCACTAAATATCTTAAGAAGACGGGGCAGTGGAATGTGAGCTCGGCATCTATGAGTGAAGGACAGCGAGGTCTGGTTCCGGAGATGACTTATCAGGCTTCTTCTGCTGTATTTGCCAGTGATGGAACCCTGCTCTATTCACAGAGCGAAGATTATACAAGAGGTCAGATGGATGAGATTGGGACTCGGCTTTGGAAGACCAGGAGGATTCGAGGTTATCTGAAGCCCTATTATTATCGAGTGAAGAAGCAGATGGATGGAAGCACCCAGGTGACATTTTTGAATTATGACAGTATTATTGCCATGGAGAAGAGGCTTTTTTATATCTCGATTGCAATCGCAGTTGGAGGTATGATCCTGTCATATATTGTCGCCAGGAAGATTTCCGTTAATCTGCTCCAGCCGATTAAGGACAACATGAATCGGCAGCATCAGTTTGTCTCCAATGCCAGCCATGAACTAAGGACGCCGTTAGCCGTGATCTCCGCGAACGTGACCATGATCGAGCATGGGCACACTGAACCGAAATATCTCCAATATATTAGGAAAGAGATTACCAAGATGAAGGAACTCACCAGCGAGCTTCTGACCATGGCTTCGATCGATTCCTATGATCGGCAGAAATATGATGAGGTTTTCTCTCTGAGTGATGTTATTGAAGGATCGGCCCTGCCTTTCGAGTCTATGGCTTATGAGAGACACCTGAAGTTCGACATCAACGTGGATCCTGACATCGGGTTTGTCGGGGTGAAGGACCAGATGGGACGTCTGGCAGGAACTTTAATAGAAAATGCTTTCAAACATGTGAGTAAGGGCGGAAGGATTTCGGTCATTCTGCATCAGAGAAGAACACAGATTAAGTTTACCGTGACCAACACGGGGGAGACGATTCCAAAAGAAGAGCAGGAGAAGATTTTTGAGCGGTTCTATCAGTCAGATAAATCCGACAACCGAGGATTCGGACTGGGGCTTTCCATTGCTAAGACGATAGTGGAGAATCATGGAGGAAGCATTCGTGTCTACAGCGAGCACGGAATCACAAGTTTTGAATGTTTTTGGAACATTCCTCACAATTTTTCTTTCTAAAGTGGTATGATAGGGATGGAAATATAGAAGTGGGGAGGTTGTATCTATGAGTAAACAGGAGGATCTCATTCGTACTGTTGCGGAGAGTACATACAAAGAAGCTATTGATGAGCTGGGACCAAAGTTCGATGATCTGCTGGAGTCTAGAAGAAGTGTCCGCAAGTATAAACCAGATACCGTGATTGAGAAGGAGACGATCGAGGAGCTGATTGAGGCAGCACTTCAGGCACCATCATGGAAGAATGTGGAGGCTTCCAGATATTATGCTGTCATTGATCCTGATAAGGTAGATCAGCTTAGAACAACGTGTCTGCCAGACTTTAACCAGAATAGCACTAAGGACGCAGCGGCTTATATTGTAACTGCTTATGAGAGAGGATATTCAGGATTTGAGAAAGATGGCACTCCAACCAACGAACTGGGAGATAAGTGGGGAGCTTATGATCTGGGACTTGCCAGCATGAACATTCTCTTAAAAGCTAGGGACCTTGGACTAGATACCTTGGTTATGGGTATCCGTGATGGACAGGCTCTGAGGGAGATGCTTGGCATTCCAGCAAGTCAGGACCTTGTTGCCGTCATTTCGGTTGGCTTCCGTGATATCGATCCGAAGAAGCCAAAGAGAAAAGAGATTGACGAGGTAATGAAAACATTCTAATAGTTTACGACGCTAAAGAACTAAATTTATGCATGATTATGCAAGATTGGTGTTGAAA
>JAXJRI010000210.1:0-2541 GCA_036310685.1 Lachnospiraceae bacterium
GATAAGAGATGGAGACTTGTCGAGATCGTAGAGAAGGCTAAATAATCGACACGGGAAAGGAGAAATTTCAATGATCCAACAGGAATCAAGACTTAGAGTTGCTGATAATACTGGAGCAAAAGAACTTCTTTGTATCCGTGTGATGGGTGGCTCTACAAGAAGATATGCAAATATCGGAGACATTATCGTTGCTTCTGTCAAAGATGCAACACCAGGCGGCGTTGTAAAAAAAGGTGACGTCGTAAAGGCTGTCGTTGTTCGTACCAAGAGAGGTGCTCGTCGTAAAGACGGTTCATATATCAAGTTTGACGAAAATGCTGCAGTCATCATCAAAGATGACATGACACCTACAGGAACCCGTATTTTTGGACCGGTTGCCAGAGAGCTTCGTGATCACAAGTTTATGAAGATCATTTCCTTAGCGCCGGAAGTATTATAAGGAGGTATTTTCGTGGCTCAGAAGATTAAGAAAGACGATATGGTTAAAGTTATCGCCGGAAAAGATATCGATAAAGAAGGTAAGGTCCTTTCTGTTGATGTTAAGAATCACAGAGTATTAGTTGAGGGCGTCAACATGGTTACAAAGCATGCAAAGCCAAGTATCCAGAATCAGGCTGGCGGTATCATTACTAAGGAAGCTCCTCTGGATATCAGTAACGTTATGTTACTTCACAATGGTGAAGCTACCAGAGTTGGTTTTAAAGTAGTAGATGGTAAGAAAGTTCGTTTCGCTAAGAAGACTGGCGAAGTTATTGACTAATAGAGAGGAGGAGCGCAAATGAGTAGCAGATTAAAAGAAATGTACGATAGCACAATCAAAGATGCTATGGTTAAGAAATTTGGCTATAAAAATGAAATGCAGATCCCTAAGCTCGTTAAGATCGTAGTCAATATGGGTGTCGGCGAAGCGAAAGAGAACAGCAAGTTATTAGACAACGCTGTACGTGATATGGAGACAATCACAGGACAGCATGTAGTAGTAACAAAGGCTAAGAAATCCGTAGCTAACTTCAAGTTAAGAGAAGGTATGCCAATCGGATGTAAGGTTACATTAAGAAGCGATAAGATGTATGAGTTCGCTGATCGTCTTATCAACCTTGCACTCCCACGTGTACGTGACTTCCGTGGTGTAAACCCTAACGCATTCGATGGAAGAGGTAACTACGCACTTGGACTTAAAGAGCAGTTAATCTTCCCTGAGATTGAGTATGATCAGGTTGACAAGGTTAGAGGTATGGACGTTATCTTCGTTACAACAGCTGAGACTGACGAAGAGGGACGTGAGTTACTTAGATTATTCGGTATGCCTTTCGCTAAATAATTAGGAGGATTTCAAATGGCTAAAAAAGGAATGAAAATCAAACAGCAGCGCAAAGCGAAATTCTCAACAAGAGAGTATTCCCGCTGCAAGATCTGTGGCCGCCCACATGCTTACTTAAGAAAATATGGAATCTGCAGAATCTGCTTCCGTGAATTAGCATACAAGGGACAGATTCCTGGAGTTAAAAAGGCAAGCTGGTAAGATAGGAAGGAGGCACTAACAATGACAATGGATCCAATCGCAGATATGCTTACAAGAATCCGTAATGCTAACACAGCAAAACATGATACTGTAGATGTACCTGCATCTAAGATGAAGATCGCTATCGCTAACATTCTGTTAGACGAAGGATATATTAAGAGCTATGACCTCGTTGAGGAGAATGGCTTCCAGGTTATCCGTATTGAGTTAAAATACGGAGCTGACAAAAATGAGAAGATTATTTCTGGTTTAAAGAGAATCTCTAAACCAGGTTTAAGAGTATATGCTAATGTTGAGGACCTTCCAAAAGTACTTGGCGGCTTAGGCATTGCAATCATTTCTACAAACAAAGGTGTTATTACAGATAAGAAGGCTCGCGAGCTTAATGTAGGCGGCGAAGTATTAGCTTTCGTCTGGTAATCATATATTACTTCCCCCTCAGGGGGATTATTAATGACAACACACAGCTACTGAAAACAGAGAAGGTGCATATATCCTTCTCCGACAATTTAAGGAGGTGCAGTTATGTCACGAATCGGTAGATTACCAATTCCAGTACCTGCAGATGTAACAGTAACAATCGCTGAGGGTAACGTAGTTACAGTTAAGGGACCTAAGGGAACCCTTACAGAGTCTCTTCCTTCAGAGATGGATATCAAATTAGAAGATGGTCATGTAGTAGTTAGCAGACCTAATGATTTAAAAAGAATGAAATCCTTACACGGTCTCACAAGAACTCTTATCGCTAACATGGTAATAGGTGTTACTAAGGGATATGAGAAAGTTCTTGAGATCAACGGTGTTGGTTACAGAGCTCAGAAACAGGGCAAGAAACTCGTTCTTACTCTTGGTTATTCACATCCTGTTGAAATGGAAGATCCAGAAGGCATCGAGACAGTATTAGATGGTCAGAACAAGATCACTGTTAAGGGTATCGACAAGCAGAAAGTCGGACAGTGGGCCGCTGAGATCCGCGACAAGAGAAGACCTGAGCCATATAAGGGCAAGGGTATCAAGTA
>JAXJRI010000211.1:0-9341 GCA_036310685.1 Lachnospiraceae bacterium
TGCCAAGCATGCAGGAGAACCGCCAGTGGCTGTTCTCCTGTAGACACGCCCCTTCATGAGAATGAAGGGGTGATTATCACCACGAAAATGCGAATGAAGGTCAGGACCTACGGAGTCGCAAAGAGACGGAGCAATCCATAGTCACTTTTAACATCCACATCTTTAAACCCTTAAAGTGTCAAAAGGAAAGAAACCCCTTAATAACTAAAAGTACCATATTTAATAAGTATAACATGAACCAACTATGGTTGCAATATGAATTCCAATATCGTCAATATATTAAGAAGGCAAAAAAAACGGCAGCTGATTATTCATCAGATACCGCTCTTAACATAAGTTTATATCCTAATTAAAGTTTAGATGCTGTTCTAGAACCCATAGACGCCTTCACTACTTCGTCAACATCATCTGTGATCGTAGCCTGGACAACGCCGGCAAGCGCTCCCTCTACCAGAGGACAGTCCACAAGCTGACACTTATCTGCAAGATCTTCATCTACCAGATCTAACGCTGTCTCAGCAGACATGATCGCACTTCCCAGATCACAATAGATTAAGATATGCTCCATATCCTCAAGTTCTTCCACTGCTGCCATAATCTTTGTCGCATCCGTGCCAATTCTGCCTTCCGCTGCACCGCCTGCTGCGATTACAGGTACAGAACCGTCATTCATCTGATTGACGAGTTCCTTCAGACCATCTGCGATCTTCTCACTGTGAGAAATAAGTACAATTCCAATCTTACCCATAATATGTTCTCCTTCATGCTTATAGTCATGTTTATCAATACATCTTTGCATAAATGAGTATACTATCTTTTCGGACTCTTGACAATGCAAGATTCCCTCTAGATAGTGTACGTAAGATTCTCTGTAGATAGTGTACGAATCACACTATCCCTTCTTACCGGACCCTCAGATAAACTTACACTCAGCCCTCGAGATACTCTTCCATCATAGTGGAGAAATATCTTCTATATTCATACTCTACCCCTTCCGTTTTGACTGGTCGGAAGGGAACCTGAGAGACGATCTTCCAGTAGTCTCCAGAATAGTCCTCTGGCATGAGCATATGAAACTCACATGCCAGCATATCGTCATCTATCTCCTGTATATTCTTTCTCTCGGTTTCTGTTAACGGCTCATCCAGATATTTATTCCAGATCATGTCCTGGAGACGGTCCTCCGCCTCTTGATATCCAGGTATCATATCCTTCATCGGGCGCGGAATATCACACAGGTAAGCTTCACTCGCATCATGTAAGAGGGCTGCTAACTGCACATGAAGGTCATAGCCTCTCATCTTCGCTTCCTTGGCACAAGCGATACAGTGCTGACCGACACTGTAAAAACGTTTGACATGACCATTCGCCCGGCACGTCATAGACAGTGCATGAGCAATATCCCTAATATCAATCAATTCCACTTCCGGATTCAGTGGATCTATATGTTTGCCTGTAAATGTTGTGATAGTACTCATAAATTACTTCCTCTACTTCACCTAACTAAAATATATGCAGGAACAAATGTGTATTATTGCAAATACAATATTGTATGCAATTCTGATTGTGTGCCTGCGTACCTATAATACCACATTTATATGTAGAAATATATACTAATCGTTAATATTTTCTCATTTTCTTGTTAGATGTTTGAATAATATTAAGATAATTAATTCATATCAGCTGATTTATTTCTTTAATAAGGGGAAGTAAAATCTATTAGAATTCTTGGAAAAGGTCCTTTTACTTATTGACTTTATGGAAAAGTAGCTTTATAATTCATTAACTAATAAACAAGTTAATAATTTTTCAATTCAATAATAAGGAAAGGACGATACTCATGGCAACTTTTATTATGGAACCTTCTCATACTTTTAATGAATATCTTTTAATTCCAGGCTATTCATCAGCAGAATGTACCCCTGCTAATGTCAGCCTGAAAACTCCATTAGTTAAGTATAAAGAAGGGGAAAAGCCTGCAATCACAATGAACATCCCTATGGTTTCTGCCATCATGCAGGCTGTATCTAATGATACACTGGCTGTTGCACTTGCCAAATCTGGCGGTGTTTCCTTTATCTATGGTTCTCAGACAATCGAAGAAGAGGCAGCCATGGTTGCCAGAGCAAAAGGATATAAAGCTGGTTTCGTACCAAGCGATTCCAACATTTCCCCAGAAGCTACTTTAGCTGACATCCTTGATTTAAAGAAGAAGACTGGACATTCTACGGTTGCTGTTACAGAAGACGGAACAGCAGACGGCAAACTGGTCGGTATCGTTTCTAGCCGTGATTATCGTGTCAGCCGTATGGACCCATCTGAAAAGGTTAAGTCATTCATGACACCTCTTGAGAAGATTGTTTATGCTCATGACGGCATCACATTAAGTGAGGCTAATGACATTATCTGGGACAACAAGCTCAATTCTCTTCCTATCCTTGACGATGAGGGACGTCTGGTAAGCTTCGTATTTCGTAAAGACTATGCAGAGCATAAAGAGAATCCTAATGAGATGCTGGATGCAGGCAAGAGATATGTTGTTGGTGCCGGAATCAACACTCGTGATTACAAGGAGCGTGTTCCTGCTCTTTTAGAGGCAGGTGCTGATGTATTGTGTATTGACTCTTCCGAGGGATTCTCCGCATGGCAGGAGATGACCTTAAAGTGGATCCGTGATACTTACGGCGACACTGTTAAAGTTGGTGCTGGTAACGTTGTAGATAAAGAAGGATTCTTATTCCTTGCTAAATGCGGCGCTGACTTCATCAAAGTTGGTATCGGTGGAGGTTCCATCTGTATCACACGTGAGACAAAGGGTATCGGACGTGGACAGGCTACAGCCTTAATCGAGGTTTGCAAGGCTCGTGATGAGTACTATGAGCAGACAGGTATCTACATTCCAGTATGCTCCGACGGTGGTATCGTTTACGATCATCACATCACATTAGCTCTGGCAATGGGAGCTGACTTCGTAATGCTCGGACGTTACTTCGCTCGTTTCGATGAGTCCCCAACAGAGAGACTTTTAGTTGGTGGAAACTACGTGAAAGAGTACTGGGGCGAGGGTTCCAACCGTGCACGTAACTGGCAGAGATATGACCTCGGTGGAGATAAAAAGTTATCCTTCGAGGAAGGTGTTGATTCTTACGTACCTTATGCCGGACCATTAAAAGAGAATGTTGAGCGTACTTTAAGCAAGGTTCGTTCTACTATGAGTAACTGCGGTGCATTGAACATCAAAGAGCTTCAGCAGAAAGCTAAGATCACACTCGTTTCTGCAACCTCCATCGTTGAGGGTGGCGCACATGATGTTATCCGTAAAGAGAGAACCGGAGACAACGGTAACAACTAATCCTTTTCATAGATTGACATGTCAAAAGCTCTGTCAGCGATACGCTGGTAGAGCTTTTTAGATTGCCAAGCATGCAAGTGAAGTGGTTACAATTCACACAATCTACCCCCTCGTGTGCTATACTTAAGTCAATCTCAACGCAAATCTTACTATGCGCTGTTTTGGCACTCACATCTTACTACAACATCATTCATAATAAATATTCATTATTATAGATAATATAAATTCTTATGGCAGCAAAAAAGAAAAGAAAGCAATCTAAAAAAAGAAAAAAACAAAAGAAGTCATTCCTGACAAAAAAGAAGGTTCTGCTGATCATAGTTCTGGCAGCAGTCATCTGGCTGTTCGGTCCTTATCTTCTTCAGCCCTTCCGGGACAATACCGCAGCATTTACTTCTGACAAGGCGGTAGAAGGTATCGATGTCTCCTCCTATCAGGAGAAGATTGACTGGCAGAAAGTCTCTGCCAGCGGCATCAAGTTCGCCTTTATCCGGCTTGGCTACCGCGGATATCAAAGTGGCAAAATCGTGAAAGACTCCTACTATGACTATAACTTTACAGAGGCCAAGAAGTACGGACTAAAACGAGGAATCTACTTTGCTTCTCAGGCAGTCAATGAGAAAGAAGCCATCGAAGAAGCCGATTACTGTGTCAAGATGCTGAAGAAAGAGAAATTGGATCTTCCAATCGCATATGACTTTGAGTACCCAGAGACCAGCAAGTCCCGGACATCGATTCTGACTTTCCTGCAGATGAACCGCAATACCGACGCCTTCTGCCAGGAGATTAAGAAAGCTGGCTATCATCCAATCGTTTACATGAGTCAGCGCTATTACCGCTACTACTTCAACATGCGCTTCCTGAATCACTATCCGGTTTGGCTGGCTTATTATAGGAACAAGCCAATCTCAACTATCAATCTGGCCGTCTGGCAGTACAGTGAGAAGGGTCATGTTGACGGTATCCAAGGAAATGTCGATCTTGACCGTATGCCATTTTTATATTAATCAATTATTAGATCAACTAGTGAAGTGGTAATAGACGTAACACTGACAAGCTGAACTGCTATCGGCAGTTCAATTGCATGATAAGCAAAAAAGGAGCGAACTGAATCGCTCCTTTTATATATGTATATATCATATATCCATGATGTCTGTGTCATAAGTGACGACGGATTGTTCCGTCGCTTTGCGGCTCCCTTGAGTCCTGCCCTTCATTCGCATTCTCGTGGTGCTAATCATCACTTCATGGTCTGATCGTATTCTCAAATCTTATAATACATTCCCAAGAGAACCTTAATCGTGTTGACAATGGCAAGTTCTTCATGAGTCTCAAACTTCTTTAAGGCATTCTCGTCAGCTTCATCTGAGATACTTCGGATAATAACGAATGGGACATGATTCATAACTGCAACTTGAGCCATCGCTCCGCCTTCCATCTCAGTGCAGAGTCCATCAAACTCCTCTGCGAGGTGCTTCTTCGTCTCTGCCTTGGCGATAAATTGATCTCCTGTCACAATAGTGCCTGTATAACACTGATATTCCGGAAGAACCTTTCTAGCTGCCTGACAGGCAAGGGAGACAAGCTCAACATCTGCCCTAAATCCAAGCTCCTCACCAAAACCAGGAATCAATCCTTCCTGATAGCTTGGAAGTCCTTCCACACTGAAGTCATACTGAACTGCCTTCTCGGAGACAACAATATCACCGACATGAACATCATCCCTCAGACTTCCGGCAACTCCGATATTGATCAGCATATCTACATGGAATGCTGTGATCAGAAGCTGTGTACAGGCTGCCATATTCACCTTACCGATACCAGTCTGTACTACGACGGTATCTTTCTCCATCAGGTCTCCATGATAAAAGGTGAGACCTGCAATCTCTTCTTCTGTAACATCTGTCATCTGATGAATGAGGAAATCAACTTCCTCCTCCATCGCACCGACGATTCCAATTGTAACCATATCTATAAAGATCCTTCCAAAAGAATTCTACTGATAAATATAACAATGGTATGGATTCCAATGGCCAACCCACTTCGCTCTCTTTCCAGTACCCTGTGGTCTCTTGCCTGAAGCGATCTGTTTCGCGGTTCCAACTGTCTTCTTATTGTCGATGAGAAGGTCATAGACTCCCTCATCGAGAGCAGCCTTAATATCCGTCGACTCATAACCTGTTAAGAGTCCACGGACATTCTGAGTAGATGCCTTCGCTGCATTGACCGCAGACTTCACCGCACCGACATCGCCCTCGATTTTAACGACAATACGAGCCCGGTAGCCTGAATATTCGTAGCCAATCAACTTGACATTCCCGCTCTTCACTGCGGTATCCGCAGCCTGCAGAGCCGACGCTAATCCAATTGCCTCAATTAAACCAACACATCTTTTTCCCATCGACATATACCATCTGTTAATTCTTAATATATGATAACCTATCGTGCAAAACAATATAGATATCCATAATTATCGTATGATACAATTATATACAGATTCGACAAAGATGTAAATATAATATTCTGTCTATTTAGACACTTTATTGACTTAACCAGCAATCAGATATCAATTTTTCACTCTTTTGTACCAAGTGGATTTGTACTATCGGCCCTCTTATCGATGTGGATGGATGTCCCAGCTTCTCACCCAGACATCGTTGTCTGCCTTGTAATATATCTTATGCTCCGTATCAATCGTAGCCTTTCCGTCAGTCACGTCAAAAATGCATACCGAACAATTCAGTCCAAATGGAGTCTCCCAGAACTGGCTCATAGGTCTTCCAGAAATTGCGATGATCGTTCCTCTAATGATCGCACCATGTGCTGTAACCAGAATGTTATCATATTGACCCTCTAATGGAACCAACTTATCATAGAAGAAATCCTTCCCTCTCTTCGCAACTTCGCGGAAAGTCTCACCGTATTTTGGAGCACGATAATGCTCTGGATCTGTGTGGAATCTCTGCATCCTCTTATATTTCGGGTCATTCATAAACTTATCCAGCCTGCAGCCCTCCCAGATACCAAAGCTCATCTCCTTTAAACGGTCATCGCGGATGATCGGAATCTCTCGGTCTCCTCTCACAATCTGAGCGGTAGTATAAGCTCTCTTTAAAGGACTGGAATAGACGATATCAAAAGGGATATCCTTCATGTTCTCAGCTGACTGCTTCGCTATATCAATACCCTCTTTGGCGAGTGGAATATTCACCTGTCCCTGTAATTTATGCTTCTGATTCCAACCCGTAATTCCGTGGCGCATCATATAAACTTTCATGTTGTCTCCCCTGTCTATTAGTATGATCTTCGTTTAAAAAAAGACTTCAGTGTCAAAACTCATCATCCCACATAAACTTGCCTACAAGTGGGGATGTGAGTTATTGCCAAGCATGCAGGAGAACCGCCAGTGGCTGTTCCCCTGTAGACACGCCCCCTCATGAGCATAAAGTGATGATTCGTTAGATTTCTCCTGCCTCGATGGCATCCTTAACCGCCATAAGGGAATCATAGATTCCTGCAGCTTTCTCTTCAATCTCCTTGGTCGGTTTTGAAAGGTCTGGAATCATGACCGTCACACAGCCTGCTGAGATTCCAGCTTCCACTCCGTAGGCGTTATCATCAAAGACATAGCAGTCTTTCGGATTCTCGCCAAGCTTCTGAGCAGTCAGCAGATAGATATCAGGGTCCGGCTTGCCATATCGGACTTCCTGTCCTCCGACTACCACATCAAAATATCCTGCGATGCCGCTGGTCTCCAGTTTTGCCATCACACGGTCTATGCTGGTATTGCTTCCAATTCCCAGCTTCCATCCCTGCTGCTTACAATATATCAGGAAATTCTCAACTCCCGGCTTCATCGGGACCCTGTCTTTAGTAATCTCTTCCACATAATCCAGTACATAATTACGAAATGCGGCGACATTGATACCGGGATAATGTTTGCGGATCACATCCAGCATCATCTCTCCACTCGTCCCTTGAACTTCTGCACTGAATTCAGGTTGATACTCAACTCCAAACTCATCAGCTGCCTTCTTCCATCCTTCTACATATAATCTTTCTGTATCGAATAAAAGCCCATCCATATCAAAAATTGCTGCTTTCACGCCTAATCTCCTTATCTAGCCTGCTGTAAAGATTCGCAGACAGTATGCACTTTCTCATAAGTCAAACATCTGTAGCCTCTATAATTCTATAATACTATAAGTCTACAAAGTACTACTCTTCCTGCTGTGTGCTTAGTCCCTGTCAAGGCACTTTAGACATTATACTCGCTTTCCTATATGATGTCCAATACCCGTTGCCTTTTTTTATCAAATTTTACTAAAGCGCAACATATTTCGGTAGTATTTCAATATAACCTTGACGGAGTAAACCGAACTATGGGAGAATAGAAAGATATGTAAGGAGGTTATCGCTCATGATCATTGCTTCTATGAGATATTTTATAATTGCGATCTTAATTTTTCGATCTGCCAACTGGGCTTTTGACTACTTCGGCCTGTCCTGTTTTGAACAGCTGATCTATCATCTGAAGGTCCCGCTGAAAGGAACCAACACCACATTCCTCTTTGACTGGATCAAATCCTGCGGCCTTCCAGGAGTACTTGTGGGAGCCTTGTGCGCCTTTGTTTACGGCAGTATTCATTTCCCAGGTCTGTGGTTTGCCAAAGGTATTCTTTACCTATCTATCATTTATGGCCTCTTCCATATCGGATTCTTCGGGTTCGTTCTCAATCTTTTTCGAACAAGCCAGCTTTATGAGCGATATTTTGCGGATCCAGTTAATGTAAAGCCGATTCCGCCAGCAAAACCTAAGAACCTGATTCACATTTACTTAGAATCTATGGAAACTACCTACGCTAACAAAGCGGATGGGGGAGACTCAGTGGAGAATCTGATTCCAACTCTGACCAGACTGGCCAAGAATCACGTCTCCTTCTCCAACACGGAGGCTTTAGGAGGCAATGCCGTTCTTTCTGGAACAGGCTGGACAACGGGAGGTATTGTTGCATCCGAAAGCGGAGCTCCACTCCTCTTCCCACTTACCCAGCCTTTTATCCGTAAGAATACACCTTTCTGTCCTGGACTGACTTCACTGGGTGATCTTCTTTATAGCCAAGGTTACCAGCAGGTATATATGATTGGATCCGATTCCGATTTCGGCGGAAGGGATTCCTACTACCGCCAGCATGGAAACTTTGAAATTATTGATACCAAGTGGATTAAGGCCCATGGAAAATTGCCTAAGAGCTATCATAAATTCTGGGGATTTGAGGATGACAAGCTCTTCTCCTTCGCCAAGGATGAGATCAGCAAGCTGGCAAAAGATGACAAGCCTTTCCATCTTTCCCTGCTTACCGTCGACACCCACCATCCAAGGGGATATCAGGGTCCATCTACACAAGCTGTCTCCAAGCATGGCCTATCCAACTCCATCCACCATACGGATGTCTTGATTGCTGATTTTATCGACTGGTTAAAGTCGATGCCTTTCTATGAGGACACCGTGGTTGTCATTCAGGGAGACCACACCAGCATGGCAGCAGAATATATCCGAAAAAACTATGACTCTGATTACGACCGTCGAGTTTATAATTGCTTTATTCATGCTCAGGGAATCCAGGATGTCAAGGATCCTGTCTTTAAGAACCGAAAGTTCACTACCTTTGACTATTTCCCAACAATCCTCCATGCCCTTGGCTGGACGATTCCAGGTAACCATCTGGGTCTGGGAACCAATCTCTTCTCCGGTGCAAGCACCGTGGCAGAGACCATCGGATATAAGAGATTTGACAAAGCTCTTCGAAAACAGTCCAAGTATTATAAAGATAGGATATTAAAAAGCTGATAATGAAGTGGTGATTAGCACCACAAAAATGCGAATGAAGGGCTGGAATGTGGGAGTCGCAAAGCGACGGAACAATCCGTAGTCACTTTTGGCACCCACATCACACTATGATGCCAAACAAAAAGAGGGCGTTCCGAA
>JAXJRI010000212.1:0-9850 GCA_036310685.1 Lachnospiraceae bacterium
AAATAGCCCTATAGACCTACTAATATATTATACCATAAAGTGTAAAAAAAAGCAAGGGAAACCCTTGCAAAATCTATATTTTTTCAAATTAAATCCGGCAGGTAAGTGGCAAACTCGGGTGGGGATGTGTTGATTTTACGACCTTCGCACCCTATTATACAGACTTCTGACTATAAATAAATATCCAGTTTATGAATAATTTTTATGTCCAGATTGCAGACTGACCTGCTCTGTGATAAACTAAAGACTAACATTTCCCAAGGTCAGAAGAGAAAAGAGGAGGAGAAGAATGCTGACTTATTCCTTACAAGATACCGGTAATATGCCTCTCTATGAATATCTCTACAAAAGAATCCGTGACGACATCTTAAATGGAAAAATTCTGCCTGGGGAGAAACTCCCCTCCAAGAGGACCTTCGCCAAGCATCTGGGAATCTCCACGATTACGGTGGAGAATGCGTATGCCCAGTTGGCGACGGAAGGATTTATCTACTCCATTCCCAAAAAAGGTTTTTATGTTTCCGATATGAAGAATTTTGCTCTTTACAATCAGAGAGCAGCTGATCTCTTAGGGGAGGACGCTCATACTCTGGGAGAGAAGGATATGTCTCTCACCCATGGAAAAAAGGGGGAGGAAGTTTTCAATATTCATCCCAGACATTACCACTATGATTTTGCCAGCAATCAGACCAACAAGGATAGTTTTCCTTTTCGAAGGTGGGCAAAAATTACCAGGGAGGTCCTTTCGGATGATCAGGAGGAGCTGATGATCAATCCAATTTCCGGAGGAATGAGGGAACTGCGGGAGTCCATCGCAGAGTACTTGAACGGTTTCAGGGGACTGGATGTCAGTCCCGAACAGATTGTAGTCGGAGCCGGAACGGAATATCTGTATGGTCTTCTCATCCATCTTTTGGGTTTTGACAAGGTTTATGCGATTGAAAATCCAGGTTATCGGAAGATTCATGATATCTATGACGCGTACCATGTAAGACAGGTACTGATTCCCCTGGATAAGAAGGGGATTGACATGAAAAGATTGTCTCAATCTGAGGCAGACATCGTCCATGTCACTCCCTCTCACCATTTCCCGACAGGGATCACCATGCCAGTAAGCCGACGCTATGAACTTTTAAACTGGGCGGGGGACAGAAAGGGCCGTTATATCATTGAGGATGATTATGACAGTGAATTTCGAATGAATGTAAGACCGATTCCTTCCCTCTGCAGTATCGATCAGATGGAAAGGACCATCTATATCAATACCTTTACCAAGACACTTTCTTCCACAATTCGTGTCTCCTACATGGTTCTTCCAAGACATCTGATTCGTGATTTCTATCAGAGGCTCAGCTTCTTCTCCTGTACGGTCTCCACCTTCGAGCAGCTGACCCTGGCCAGGTTTATCGGACAGGGTTATTTTGAGAAGCATCTTAATCGCATGAGAAATGCTTACCGGAGGAAGAGGAATCTGGTCTTAGATACGATCAGAAAGAGCCCGATTGCCGCAGTCTCATCCATTTCCGAACAAGATTCCGGGCTGCATTTCCTTCTGCATCTGGACCTGTCCTGCTCCGATGAGACCTTTGTCCGAATGGCTCATAAGGCTGGTATTCGAATTAACAGTCTGGAATCTTACTATATTGAACCGCACGCTCCTTCCAAGGAGGAACTTCACGAGTTTGTCATCAACTATTCTTCGATGAAGGATGAGAAGATTGGTCCGGCAGTGGATGCACTCTACCATCTTGTCTGTCAGGCAAACAGCGGTGATAGTGAAGACAGCCCAAATGTGGTATAGTATAAGAGAATAGATTTATGTCTGCCTGGAATATCAGCACTGGGCAGAGAGGCATAGGTCCAGGAGGGATTTATGAGTAAACAAGGAAAAATACTTTTAATTTTGACGGGAGGAACGATCTGTTCACAGGCAGATGACAGCGGCCATAACTTTTCGAATCAGGCAGTTGCTGCGCCAAAGCTTCTGGATCGCTATAAAAATAGCACTTCCCCTTACCGGAATGTGGACTTTGATGTGGCTTCCCCCCTCGATATCTTGAGTGAAAACATGACCACGCATGCTTGGAATACCCTGCTAGCCTTCTTAAAGACCGTGCCTTTTCAGGATTATCAGGGAGTCCTGATTGCCCATGGTACCGATACCTTAGCCTACACGGCTTCCATGGTCTCCTTTGCCCTGGCAGGGATTTCCATTCCCGTCGTTCTGGTTTCCAGTGATTACTCACTTGATGACCCGAGAAATAACGGGACGACCAACTTTATGACAGGAGCAGATCTGATTCAGGAAGGTCTGGCACCTGGAGTCTATGCCGTTTACCGGAATGGTGATGGGGTCACTTATCTCCATCATGCCTGTCAGCTAAGACAGTGCGGTGACTATAGCAATGACTTTTTCAGCAGGGATATGATACCGGCTTCGGAGGTTATCTGCCGGCAGATCTCGTGGAGTCAGCCTTCTGTTAAGGAGGGTCGGAAGCTGCCGCTTTATCAGACAGGGACCATCAGGGACTGCGTCCTTTATCTGAGACCTTACACTGGAATCAATTATGCAAGGTACGACCTTACTGGTCTTCGTGCAGTCGTCCATGGACTTTTCCATGCCAGAACTGCTTGTGTAGAGATCACTAGTCCGGACCAGTCTTATGGAGACTCTTCGGTCTTAAGTCTTTTAGACCGATGTCATAAGTCAGGCATTGATTTTTACATCGTTCCTTGCCAGTCGGAGGATTACTCTTATTCTTCTACATCCTTCCTCTTTGATCATGGGGCGAGGGGGCTTTACGGCATGACACCGGAGGCGTCTTATGTCAAAGTCCTCTTAAGCTACGCGATGGATTTCCCAAGCGAGGAAGAGAGAGAAGACTTTTTACGCAAAGATCTCTGCGGAGAATACTGTTATTAATGATTAGAAATGATTAGAAAGAGGAATGATATGGATTTTTTAGACTCATATACTTTTGCATACTTTGCCATGATTGCTCTGGCTCTACTGGTCAGTTCCCTGGGCTTTAAGAAGTATGTCTACTTTATCTCACTGGGATATGGATTCTCTATCGCGGCTCTCGGAGCCTACATGCTCTTTGAGTTCCGCGGAGTGACGGACCTGGTGACGACCTTGCTGTGCCTTCTTTTTATCGTGTACGGATGCAGACTGGGAGGCTTTCTCCTTTACCGGGAGATGAAGAGTGCCTCCTATAACCGGACCATGGCGAAGGAGACAAAGTCGGATGACCAGGTAAGCCTGGGTGCGAAATTTGCCATCTGGATCAGTGTCGCCCTTCTCTACACCTTTCAGGTTTCTCCAGTCTTCTTCCGCCTTCAGAACCGGGAGGCGATGATCGTGGTCAAGACCTTAAGCCAGAAGGGAGGGACGCCTTTGGAGAGCAGATCAGACCTTGTCTGCCTGATCGGCCTCATTATCATGGCCTGCGGAATCCTCTTAGAGATGTCTGCAGACCTGCAGAAATCCCATGCCAAGAAGAAGAACCCAGGACGCTTTGTGGATACCGGACTTTACCGGATCGTCCGCTGCCCGAATTACCTGGGTGAGATACTGAACTGGACCGGAGTCTTTGTCTCCGGCTGGACTGCCCTCAGGGGACCATGGCAGTGGGCTGCTGCTATCATTGGTTGGGCAGGCATCGTCTACATCATGTTTGGCGGCGCCAGACGATTAGAACTGAGACAGAATAGAAATTATGGGGAGGACCCGGAATATCAGGCTTATGTCAAGAAGGTGCCGATTCTGCTTCCATTGGCCCCTCTTTATTCTGTGGCAAAATATAAGTGGCTGGTTGGATAGCCAGGGAGGATATTATGATCTATGATATCTCGGAGGAACTTCTTACTGGGTCAGTGTATCCAGGAGATCCCGAGCCGAAACTGTTAAAGATTGAAAGGCTTGATCAGGAGGATGAATGCAATCTGAGTGGAATTACTGCCTGCCTTCACAATGGAACCCACATCGATGCTCCAGCTCATTTTATCAGGGGAGGAGCCACCATTGAGGAACTGGATCTGGAGACTCTTTCTGGGAAGGCCCTGGTGGCTTCCTTTACCGGGGAGATTAGTGAAGATCAGATGAGGGATCTGCTCAAAAGCCGCAAGGTTCACCGCCTTCTCATCAAGGGGAAGGCCCATCTGAGTGCTGATGCAGCCAGATACTGTGTGAAGGCTGGCATTCGCCTGCTGGGAACCGAAGTTACTTCTGTTGATTATGAGCATGAATTCAAAGAGGAGGAGTCCGAGGAATTCATGGATCGGGCAGACCTCTATCCGATACATCAGATTCTTCTGAGTGCCGGATGCCTGATCCTGGAAAATGTTGTCCTTGCCCGTGTTCCTGATGGGTCTTACGAGCTGGAGGCTTATCCGATTAACATTGCAGGTGCGGAGGCTTCTCTCGTAAGAGCGGTCTTAAAGCCTTACCATCAGGTCCCAAAGATGACAACCCTCTGTTATATCCGTCGGGGAGACGACTATCTGATGCTGCTTCGCAATAAGAAGAAGGATGACATCAATGAAGGCAAATGGATCGGCGTCGGCGGAAAGGCAGAGGCCCTAGAGAGTCCCAACGACTGTGTGATAAGAGAGGCTTATGAGGAGACTGGACTTACGCTCGTGAATCCGAAACTCCGGGGTATCATCACATTTCTTTCCGATGAGTGGGAGGCAGAGTATATGATGCTCTACGAGGCAGATCAGTTTACCGGGGAGCTAACGTCAGACTGTCCCGAGGGAACACTGAAGTGGATTCCAAGAGAGGAGATAGGAAAGCTCAATCTCTGGGACGGGGATCGAATCTTCTTAAAGGAACTTCTGGAGACGGACCACTTCATCAATTTAAAGTTACAATATGAAGGCGATATCTTAAAGAAGGCCACTCATTATGGAGCATAAATTAAAAAGAAGCATGAATTATGAGAGAGGAGAGGTATTATGAGAAATCAAAAGAGGCGCATTTCGGTAAGATTTGTGGCTGCATTGCTTGCCCTTGTTATGGCATTCTGTCTGATTGGTCTTCCAGGGGATAGAAAGGCCGAGGCAGCGACAATAAACCGTCAGGAAGGCAGTCAGACGGTGACCACGCAGGATAATCCTGGAGAGATGCAGGCAGTCTGGCTTTCCTTCTTAGAGTATAAGAAGAAACGTTACACTAAGGGACAGTACACAAACTACATTCACGGGGTGATGACTCGGGCGAAATCGATGGGATTTAATACGGTCATCATGCATGTCAGACCATTCTCGGATGCGATCTACGCATCTTCCTATTTCCCATGGTCGAAGTATCTCTGCAAGGGAAGAAACCCGGGTTATGATCCTCTTGCTATCGCAGTGGAGGAGGCGCATGCACAGGGACTTCAGCTTCACGCCTGGATCAATCCCTATCGTATCTCAACCAGCACTAAGATTCGCAAACTTCCAAA
Source organism: Lachnospiraceae bacterium (assembly GCA_036310685.1). Classification (GTDB taxonomy): domain Bacteria; phylum Bacillota; class Clostridia; order Lachnospirales; family Lachnospiraceae; genus Anaerobutyricum. The sequence continues at coordinate 5,451 of JAXJRI010000212.1, forward strand.
GTCGAGTCCTGCCAGAAGATGGGGGCGCAGCAGAAATGTTCTGAAATTCCACGGCATGCTCTACTACAATCCATCTAAACAGGCGGTCCGAGATCTGATCACTGCCGGTGTCAGAGAGATTGTACAGAAATATGACGTCGATGGCATCCATTTCGATGATTATTTCTATCCAAGTCTGGGATCTGGCTACCGCAAAAACTTTGATGCCAGGGAGTACCGTGCCTATAAGAAAGCCCAGAGAAGAAAGCATAAAAAGGCAAAATCCATCGTCTCCTGGAGACGGGAGAATGTCAATATGCTGGTGAGACAGGTGTATGGCACCGTAAAATCTATCAAACCGAACTGCCAGTTTGGGATCAGCCCAGCTGGAAATCTGAGTCGTCTCTACTCTAAGAGTACTTATTATACTGATGTCCGCAAGTGGATGAGAACACCAGGCTATATAGATTATATCTGTCCTCAGATCTACTGGTCTTTTTCTCACAGGATCTGCCCATATAGAAAAACTGTGAGGAAGTGGATGAGAATTCAGCGTGCCGGCGGAGTGAAGGTTTATATTGGACTGGCTGGGTATCGTGCCGGTGCAAAAAGAAGAGCAGGCAGAGCGATGGGGGACATCGGTTGGGCAAGATCCTCATCCGTATTGAAAAAGCAGGTTCAGCTTCTTCGTCAGTATCATGCGAATGGATTCTCCGTCTTCTCTTATCAAGATCTGAACCGAGGATCCGCCAGAAAAGAGATGCGGAAGCTGAAGTCTGTCATCAAATAGGATGGAAGGAAGCAAGCTTACCCTGGATGATAAGTTTTGACACTTGAGTCATAATGTCACCAAAAATAGAGGGAGGAATTTTTTTGAATTTTAGGGAGGAATATCGATTAAAACTGAGAACGCCGGAACAGGCAGTCAGAGCGGTCAGCAGCGGAGACTGGGTGGATTACACTTCCAATGTCTGCTTTCCGACTCTGCTGGACGCTGCACTGGCCAAGAGAAGAGATGAACTTCATGATGTAAAAATCCGTGGCAATCTGATGTTTGGACCAATCCAGATCATCGAGTGCGACCCAACCAGAGAGCACTTTGTCTACAATAGCTGGCACTGTTCCGCTTACGAGAGGAAGATGTGCGATAAAGGACTGTGCAATTATATCCCTATGGTTTTTCGAAATGTCATCCCCTATTATCAGCATTTCCTGACAGTCAATGTCGCTATGATGTGTGTTCCTCCGATGGATAAGCATGGTTACTTTAACCTGTCCTGCGCGACTGGTGTTGCCCGAGGTATCCTTGAGGTCGCGGATGTCGTTATTTTAGAGATTAATGAGAATCTTCCGCATATCTACGGAGGATTTGATGAGTCGATTCATATCTCTGAGGTAGATTATGTGGTGGAGGGCCCTCACGACCCTCTGCCAGAATTCCCAGTGGAGGAGGCAACCAAAGAGGATATCAAGATCGTCGATCTGATTATTCCGCATATCCCTTCTGGGGCCACTCTTCAGCTTGGAATCGGAAGAATGCCGAATGTGGTCGGTGCCGCCCTGGCGGATTCTGATCTGAAGGATCTGGGTATGCACACCGAGCTCTGTTCGGATGCCTACTTTGAGCTTTATAAGGCAGGAAAGCTGACCAACCGCAAGAAGACCCTTCACCGTAATAAAGGAGTGACCGGTATGGTCTTCGGTTCTAAAAGCCTCTATGAGTGGGTAGATCAAAATCCTGGAATTATGATCGCACCTCTGGAGTATGTTAATGCTCCCGAGACCATTGGTCAGATTGATAACATGATTTCCATTAACAACTGTATCGCGGTCGACCTTTATGGGCAGGTCTGTGCGGAGAGTGTGGGAATGCGGCATATCAGTGGTACGGGTGGTCAGCTGGACTATCTGACGGGCGCATCCATGTCCCGAGGTGGCAAGGCTTTTATCTGTATGACTTCTACTTATAGGGATTCGAAAGGACATGAACAGTCTAGGATTCTGCCATATTTCCACGGAGATATCGTCACCGACCCGAGAAGTCAGACTTATATCTTAGTGACTGAGTACGGTATGGTAAATCTGATTGGAAGAACGACCTGGGAGAGAGCGGAGATGTTGATTTCAATCGCTCATCCGGATTTCAGGGACAGCCTGATTGCTTCTGCCGAGCAGCAGAAGATCTGGAGAAGATCCAATAAAAGATAAGAAAGAGGCGGATAAGCATGTGATGGCCTAATCTTGCTTTCTCCGCCTCTAACTTATAATCCTGTAAATCGTAATTAACAAAGACATTAAGCGCACTAGTGTAAATTAATTGGTATCTTTGTCAATCAACTGAATCTATTATATGGAAAAATGAACGGATTGTAAATAAAAATTGTTGTTATATCACAATAAAATATCCTTAATTTCATGATTTTTTATTATACAATAATAAAATATTGTAAAAAATTTTCAGAGAGAAAGGGGAAAAATTGCACTTGAAATTTACAGTTCTTATCTAGAATTTCCTATGTATAGCGTTTATAATAAATACGGATTTTTATACCGTATGATACTGTACTCTAAAGGAGGATATCATTTTTATGAAGGAACAAGAAAGAAAACAACAGATCAACCGGGAGGCAAAGTACAGTCTGCTGGCAGTTGCAATCATCGTGGTATTCTGGATTGTCTCTGGTTTTGGTGTCAGCTATTTTCATGTCACCGTCTTCCATACCCCGCTCTGGGCAATCACTGGATGTCTGGGTACCTGGCTTGTGTCGGTCCTTCTGGTAGTCTGGCTGATCAAGAAGATCTATAAGAATTTTAGTCTGGATGATGAGGAGGAGAAAGATGAAAACTAATATCGCTACTTTGATTCCTGTCTTTGTCTTTATGGCAGTCATGCTTTTCATCTCGATTGGTTTGAGAAGTGCCGCCAACAGGGCAGATGCTTCTCAGGGCTTTATCAAGAGCTACTTCATTGGAAACCGTGCTCTGGGTGGATTTGTTCTCGCTATGACAACGGTTGCCACCTACAGTTCGGTAAGCTCCTTTGTCGGAGGTCCGGGCCAGGCATGGAACATCGGTTTTGGCTGGATCTACATGTCTGCGGTACAGGTAACCGCTCTGATTCTGGTCTTAGGTGTTCTTGGTAAGAAAATGGCGATTGTCGGCCGAAGGATTGATGCGGTCACAGTCATTGATGTGATCCGTCATCGTTACCAGTCCAATCTCCTGGCGAATCTTTCTGCCCTGGTCATCGTTCTCTTTTTCTCTGCGACAATGGTCGCTCAGTTTGTCGGTGGAGCTAAGCTTTTCCAGGCAGTGACCGGATATTCTTACATGACTGGACTCCTGGTCTTCGGTATTGTTGTCATCGTCTACACAGCAGTCGGAGGCTTTCGCGGTGTTGCCATCACCGATGCCTGCTGTGCGGTTGCCATGCTGGTCGGTATGTTTATTCTTCTTGTAGGAATCTTACGAAAGGGAGGCGGCTATACTGCGATCATGAACCATATCGCCGCAACCAGACCTGAGATGTTAGAGCCTCTGTCTGGCGGTAATATGCCGGTATCTCTTTATATCTCCCAGTGGCTTCTGGTCGGAATCTTTACCATCGGACTTCCACAGTCTGTCGTACGATGTCTGAGCTATAAAGATACGAAATCTCTCCACAAAGCCATTCTGATTGGGACGATTGTCATCGGAGCCATGAATATCGGAATGAACTTTATCGGAGTCTTATCCGAGGGAGTCCTGACTCAGGATCTTTCTGCTTACGGAGATAGCGTCGATAACATTATTCCTCAAGCCATCGCACAGTCCCTGCCGCCGCTGCTGGCCGGAATCACGATTATCGGACCGATTGCCGCATCGATCTCGACCATCTCTTCCCTGCTGCTCACTGCTTCCTCATCCATTGTCAAGGATATCTATGTCCATGAGCGGGAGAAGCATGGAGCTAAGCTGGAGAACAGCAATATCGCGACTTTCTCCACTGGTGTCACCCTGGTGATTGGAATCATCATATTCTTCATCTCCATCAATCCACCGGATGTCATCTGGAAGATTAACATGTTTGCCTTTGGAGGCCTGGAGTCCGCTTTCGTCTGGATCTTTGTTCTGGGTCTCTTCTGGAAGAAGGCCAACCGTTTGGGCGGCATTCTCTCCATGGCAGCAGGAACTCTGTCCTACTGTATCACCATGGCGATGGGAGTCAAATTCATGGGAATTCATCAGATCTTCATCGGCATGGCTGTCTCCCTTCTGGGATTCCTCATTGGAGCAGCCATCGGAAAAGGAAATGATGAGGAGGTCATGAAGGTTTATTTTTAATGACCACGCAGTCCCGTCTGTCACAAGCAGGCGGGCTGTCTTATGTCTGTATTAAATGAGAGAAAGGGAACAAATGAGATGAGTTCGTGGTATGAGAA
>JAXJRI010000213.1:0-63026 GCA_036310685.1 Lachnospiraceae bacterium
CAAAACTCATCATCCCACGTAAGCTTGCTTACAAGTGGCAGGATTGTGGGAGTCGCAAAGCGACGAAGCAATCCGTAGTCAATTTTGGCACACACATCACATGATTAGATAAATGATAGATAGGCGGCAGTCCTCGCGGATTGCCGCTGTTTTTTTACCTGGCATGCAAGTGAAATGCCGGTGGCAGTTCAGCTTGGTACAGAAAAATGCACTTTAACACATTAAACCTTTATAACATCAAACTATTGAAATTTAAGTCTAGATTGGTTATAATAAGCATATTCGCTTGGAGAAGATTCTAGATAAAGGAGTAAATGTATGGATGAATTAAAGAAGATGCGTGAGCAGCTGGAGATGTGTGACGAGATTATTATTGATACTTTGAAGATGCGTTACCAGATTGTTCAGGACATCACAGGATATAAACAGAAACATGGTCTTAATATTGTACAGGTACAGGAGGAAGACCGTAAGAAGGCTATCGTGGAGGATAAGATCAGGGAGTACCAGTATAAGAAATCTATCTTTGCAGTTTATGAGAATATCCTGTATCATAGTAAGAAGATTCAGTCTCACGAACTCTTTAACCATAACATTTTCTTAATTGGATTTATGGGTGTTGGGAAGAGTACAATTTCTAAGACACTTCACGATATTTTCGCTATGGATGTTGTCGAGATGGATCAGATTATTGCACAGCGCAATAAGATGAGTATCTCTGAGATTTTTGAGACCTATGGGGAGGAGTATTTCCGTAATGAGGAGACGAACCTCTTAAGAGAGAGCCAGTCAAGGACGAACCTTATCTTCTCATGCGGCGGAGGTGTTCCGATGCGCGAGGTCAATGTCCAGGAGATGAAGAAGAGCGGAAAGATTATCCTGCTCACAGCAAGTCCAGAGACTATCTTAGAGAGAGTCAAGGGAAGCCATGACAGACCACTTCTTGAGAATAATAAGAACGTGGAATATATCGCTTCGCTGATGGAGCAGAGACGTCCTAAGTACGAAGCCGCAGCGGATATCGTAATCCCAACTGACAATAAGACTGAGTTTGAGATCTGTGAGGAGATTATCTCACAGTCAATTAAAGCAGAAGCATAGGAGGAACTATTATTATGGCAGAAATCACAGGACATACAGGATTATTATGTTTACTCGGAAGCCCGGTTGCACATTCCATGTCACCAGCTATGCACAATGAGGCATGTAAGCAGTTAGGACTTGATTATAGATATCTTGCGTTCGACGTACCAGAAGATAAGATGCCTAAGGCTGTAGAAGGACTTCGTACCTTAGGAGCCAGAGGATGGAATATCACTTTCCCAGGAAAGAACATCATGTGTAAGCTTGCTGATAAGGTATCACCAGCTTCTGAGATCGCAGGAGCATGCAACACGATTGTTAACGATAATGGTGTCCTTACCGCTTATACTACAGACGGTATCGGATTTATGAGAGCAGTCAAAGAGAGCGGTGTTAACATTATCGGAGAGACGATGACCTTATTTGGAGCCGGTGGAGCAGCATCCGCAATCCTCATTCAGGCTGCCTTAGACGGTGTCAAGAAGATCAATGTCTTTAATGTGAGAGACTCATTCTATGCTAGAGCAGAGGAGATTTTAAAGCAGTTAAATGATCGTACCGACTGCGTGGTAACACTCCATGAGTTTGATGATCCAGAAGTGTTAAAAGCTTCCATCGCAGAGAGCCGCATCTTAGTTAACGGCACCAATGTGGGAATGGCACCTAACGTAGACAGAACTCTGATCACAGATACTTCCGTCTTCCGTCCAGACCTCTTCGTATTCGATGTCATCTATTCTCCACAGGAGACCAGATTACTTCGCGAGGCAAGAGAGGCGGGATGCCAGACCAGCAACGGTATGTACATGCTCTTATATCAGGGAGCAGCATCCTTTGAGCTCTGGACCGGCAAAGAGATGCCAGTTGATATTATCAAGGAGAAATACTTCGATAAATAATAATAGAAGCTATCATAGATGTAGTTTGGGATTAATTCCCGAATAATATAAAAATCTCAGGCTGGTTCGTTACCAACCTGAGATTTTTACATTCCAACAATTCAATATTCAATCTAAATTACTAGTTCTCATTCTCACCGACAATTCTTGTGACGGCGGCAACAATCTCGTCCTTAGTCCATGTCTTTCTGGCAGCTTCGCTGACGTGAACGATATTGTTGGAGAATCCAGCCTGATCAGTTCTCTTTACAACACTGTTAGAGAATCCCTTCTTCTCGGGTTTATTATCTTCTCTGGTCAGGATATCATTGGCGAATCCTGCCTTTGGGTTAACCTTTACCGTATCATTAGCGAAGGCCTGCTTTGGGTCTACTTTTACGATGTTATTAGAAAAAGACTGTTGAGGCTCTACCTTTACAGTCGTGTTTGCGAACTCTGTTCTTTCACTGATGACTTTCAGAGTTGCAGCAACGATCTGCTCTACCAGTTTTGGATCTACATTATTCATGTTCGTAAACTCCTCCCTCATTATTCATTACTCTTATTATACTATATTACAGAAAGAATACTTTGTACTTTTCAATCCCCTTCATAGAAAAATTTGTACTGGGAGAATCTATCCAGGGTAAAGAAGTACATAAGCTAATGAAATGACTACAGTGTCTCAAAGCGACGGAACAATCCGTAGTCACTTATGACACCAACATCATGAAATTCCTTCTATGGGTGGATTTTTCTACGGAATTCAGTTATTATAATAAGTTAAGGCAGGATTATGCAAACGGTTTTTGCCTGCAGATGCTGCACAATAAGAAAGTTAAGTCCGTAAGCGGACATTGGATAAGTTAGATCATAATAAGGGAAGGATATTAGAGATGAATCGTAAAAGAATATTCGCTCTGCTTGCCGCAGTGGTTATGGGAAGTTCACTGCTTGTGGGATGTGGAGGTGGAAAAAAAGCTAAGCAAGACGACCAGGAGGAAGAACCGGTAGAGCAAGAGGTAGTGGATACCGAAAAACACATGAATGTGGCACTCTATTGGTATGGGACCAGTCTTGATCCAGCGACAGAGTATAATGGATGGACGGCCAGCCGTGCCGGTGTCACAGAAACTCTCACTAAAGTTGGGAAGAATTATCAGATTGAACCGCTTTTAGCAGACTCCTGGGAGAGAAAAGATGATATGACCTGGGTCTTCCATATCAGAGATGGTCTCGTCTTCTCAGATGGAACTCCGGTGACAGGAACCGAAGTGAAGGCCGCATTAGATCGAGCAATTGAGATACAGTCAAGAGCCAAAAGTCTGGCAAAGATTGAGGAGGTTCAAACAGACGGACAGAATGTTACAATAAAGACTTATAAGAAGTTTGGAGCCTTGCTGTCTGCACTCTCAGACCCGGTCTACTCCATCATCAAAGTGGGTGACGATGAGAATTATCAGAAGAAACCAATCGGGACAGGTCCTTATAAGATTAAAAGTGTAGAGGGCAATACTACCATCAATCTGGAGAAGAATGATCTCTATTGGAATGGTATGCCGGCAGTAGATACGATTACGGCCTATTGTATTGAAGATGACAGCACCCGAGAAATTTCTTTGGAAAGCGGAGATGTCGATGCGATTCTCTGCCTGGCTCCTACTGATCTTTTGACATTACAGGAGACAGGGAGATACAAGACCTTAAGCGTACCTAATGGAAGAATCCGCACACTGGTTTTAAATGAGTCCAACCCAGATTTGAAGAAGAGGAAGGTCCGCAGGGCATTGTCCTATGCGATTGATTATCAGCAGTTAGTGGAAAGCTGTGGAGACAGTGTAACTCGGGCAGGCGCGCCATTTTCTGAGTATGCACCTTATGGATATGATTCCTTGACGAAGCAGACCCACAATGTGGAGGAGGCGAAGAGACTGCTGAAAGAAGCAGGCTATCGTGATACCGACAAGGACGGATATGTGGATAAGGATGGAAAGAATTTGGATTTTATTATCACTTATTCTTCCAGTGATTACCTTCCTATGCTCGAAGATATTCAGAAGTCTGCAAAAGAGTGCGGCATTAAGATAGATTTGAATCTGGTTGATGATGTGGCTGAGGCTGAGGAGAACCGGGGTTACGATATTCTCTGCACCAGCTATCAGAGCCTCTATAATGGTGTGCCAGAGCGATATCTTAATAATCTGTATACATCCAACGGAAGCTGGAACAGCTTCAGCTATCACAATAAGAAGATAGATCAGCTTGCCGATCAGCTTTCTGTGACTTTCTCGACGAAGAAGAGAGCTAAGATTGTAAAAAAGGCACAGGAGATTCTGTTAAAAGATACCGCGAGTATCTGGCTGATGGAAGATAAGAATGTGATTGCCACCAACAAAAAGATAAAGAATGTCACAGCATATCCAATTGACCGGTATTTTATTGATCAGAAGATTGGTCTTAAGTGAAAACGAGAGAGGGTGTGAGTCGGCATAGAGCCGACTGCTAGAAAGATGAGAGATTATGAGAGATCAGTTTGGGCGAGATATTGATTATCTTAGGATTTCTGTTACAGACCGATGTAATCTTAGATGTATCTACTGTATGCCGGAGGGACAGGTCTCCTTCTTAGAGGAGAAGGAGAGGCTGTCCTGCCAGGAGATGGTAGAGATTGTGAGAATTTTGGCGGGTCTTGGTGTGAAGCATGTCCGGGTGACGGGCGGGGAGCCCCTCTTGTTTCCAGACTGTATTCCGCTGATTCGTCAGATTAATAAGATTCCAGAAATTGAAACCGTATCGATCACAACCAATGGTACTTATTTAAAAGAACTTGCAGGGGACCTCGTGAGTGCGGGGATTGCAGGAGTGAATGTCAGTCTCGATACCCTGGATGCTATCAAGTATCAGAGGATTACTCGGGGAGGAAATGTGAAGGATGTCCTTGAGGGACTTGAGACAATAATGTCTTATCCAAGGATTACGGTGAAGACGAACACCGTACTGCTTGGACAGGGCTGTGAGAGAGATGTCAGAGACCTTGCACGACTGGCGAGAGATCACAGAATCGCAGTACGCTATATCGAGCAGATGCCGATTGGACAGTTACGCAGTGAACGTGGGTTGAGTCAGGCACAGGCTATAGAGATTTTAGAGAGTGCCTATGGACCTCTCCGAAAGATGGAAGATAGGAGCGCCCAGGGATTTGGCCCAAGTATCTATTACAGGGCAGATCATTTCCTTGGATCCATCGGTTTTATCAGTGCCATCAGTCACAAATTCTGTCAATCCTGCAATCGGATAAGGCTGACAGCGGACGGAAGACTCCGCAACTGCCTGCAGTCCTCCCAGATGATTGATCTTAAAAGATTGCTCAGGCAGGGAGATTCGCTGGAAGAGCTTAGAGAAGTGATAAGAGAGGCAGTCTGGCAGAAACCAAGAGGACATCATTTTGAGACGATGTCGATCAGAGCGGATGGGATGTCGCAGATTGGCGGATGAAGGAGGTTATGAGTTTATGAAAGTAGCAGTGATCACATCGAGTGATTCTGGTTACGCAAAACAGAGAGAAGATATCAGTGGGCTGACGATTGTGAAGATTGTTCGAGATCACGGAGATCAGGTGGTCTATCAAAATCTCCTGCCGGATGATGCCGATAAATTGATGGAAGAACTTAAGTCTATCTGTGATCAGGGCCGGGCAGATCTGATTCTCACGACGGGCGGAACCGGTTTCTCAGAGAGAGACTGTATGCCAGAAGTGACAGAGACGGTTTGTGACCGGATGGCACCGGGAATTGCTGAGGCCATGAGGAGTTACAGTATGACCATCACCAAGCGAGCTATGCTCAGCAGGGCGACCGCGGGAATTCGAAATAAGACATTGATTGTCAATCTTCCTGGAAGTCCTAAGGCGGTACGGGAATGCTTAGATGCTGTCTATGACACCCTTCCTCACGGAGTGGCAATTCTCACAGGAGCAGATAAGAATTGTGGGGAAGAAGGACATAGACATGGTCATCATCCTGACCACAGCCACAGCAGGGAAAGCAGTCAGCCAGTAAAGGGGTTCAATCACTTCGATAATCAAGGTAATGCCGTGATGGTTGATGTCACGGATAAGCCTGTGACCGGACGATGCGCAATTGCCAGAGGTAAGATCAAGGTATCCAAAGAAGTCATGGAGGCAGTCCTTGTCGGAAACTCTAAGAAAGGGGATGTTCTGGGAGTGGCCAGAATTGCTGGAATTGAGGCAGTCAAGAGGACTTCAGACCTTATTCCACTCTGCCATCCGCTTATGATTGGAAAATGTTCCGTCGATTTTGAAGTGCATGAGGAGGAGAGGGAGATCGTCTCAATCTGTACGGTACGGTTAGATGGAAAGACTGGGGTGGAGATGGAAGCCCTGACAGGAGTTTCTGTTTCCCTGCTCACAATCTATGACATGTGCAAAGCAATCGACAAGGGTATGGTTCTCTCTGATATTCATCTAGTCAAGAAGACCGGGGGTAAGAGTGGGGACGTGTATCTTGATAATTACGGAAATGGACAGAGTTTTTGAATTGTTATCGTAATGGTTAAGTAAAACTTTTGGAAAGCATAGTTTGAGAGACACTGTTTTGCATTCATCCGTGCTATATTGGGGTAGTATGATTATGGATCATTATAATCTGCTGCCTATCTACAGGAAGAGAGGGTTCTATGAAAGTATATCTAGTAAGACATGGGGAGACGAAGTGGAATACAAAGGGGAAGCTGCAGGGTTGGTCTGACGTCGCCTTAAATGAAGATGGTGTCCGTCAGGCACAGATGACAGCAGAAGGGATGAAAGATATTCCATTTGATATCCTTTTCTCGAGTCCCTTAAAGCGTGCCCTTGTTACCGGCTTGATCATCAAAGAAGATCGGGATATTCCAGTGATAAAGGATGACCGTCTTAGGGAGATTAATTTTGGTGTGATGGAAGGACGCTGCTCTAGAAAGTTAAGAGACAATCCAAAGTACACACGTTTCTTTCGGATGGTGTCTGATCCAGCCAGATACCGTGCCCCTAAGTATGGGGAGAATATGTATCAGGTTGGAGAGCGCATTTATGATTTTTATCAGAAAGAGGTTCTTCCACTCGAGGGAAAATATGAAAATGTCTTAATTACCGCTCATGGCGGATGCTTACATGGACTGATTCAGATGATTAAGCAACAGGACGTAAGCCATTACTGGGATTCCCCATTCGGCTGCAACTGTTCTGTCGCAATCATCGAGGTGAAGGACGGTACATCTACCTTCCTGACAGAGAATGATGTCTTCTATGAGACAGACCAGAAGAACTGGAGCTGGGAAGTCTACTAAGAGATAACCCGGAAGAACTGGAGCTGGGAAGTCTACTAATATTAATCTGTGAATATTGCATAGAAGAGTAAGAAAGATTACTAGATAAGGAGAAAGATTATGACATTACCGAATGATCCAATCATGCTGATGAGTTTTGTGAATACGCAGTTGAGAGACCATTATTCCAGCTTGGAAGATCTTGCAGGTGCTTTTGGAACAACAGGAGAGGCAATCGAAGAGAAGCTCTCCAAGGCAGGCTTCCATTATCAGAAAGAACTTAACCAGTTCCGGGCTTAGGATGTTCGTTACTTTTCGTGCAATTAATATAATGCATGAACAGACAGTAATGGATTTTCGTTTGCATAATGGAAAATCTGTGATAAGATAGATGCGTTCACAACTAATCAGGTGTATAATTGGGCTAACCCGATTAATATGTTAACCTTACATAGAAGGAGACAAATATATGAGTAAGAAACCAGTTGTATTAATGGTTCTTGATGGCTATGGTATTTCAGATAAGACTGAGGGTAATGCAGTCGCTCTTGCAAGCACTCCTGTAATGGACAAGCTTGAGAAAGAGTATCCATTTGTGAGGGGCAATGCGTCCGGAGGATTTGTAGGACTTCCAGACGGACAGATGGGTAATTCTGAGGTTGGACATATGAACATTGGATCCGGCCGTATCATCTATCAGGACCTTACTTTAATTACAAAGTCAGTGAAAGAGGGTTCCTTCTTCAAGAATGAGGAGCTTTTAGCTGCAATCGATAACTGTAAAGAGAATAATTCAGATCTTCATCTGTGGGGTCTGCTCTCAGACGGCGGTGTGCACAGCCATAATACACATCTCTACGCACTGCTTGAGCTCTGCAAGAAAGAGAATTTTGAGAGAGTTTACGTTCATCCATTCTTTGATGGCCGTGATACTCCTCCTACTTCTGGTAAGGGCTATTTACAGGAGTTGATTGATAAGATGAATGAGATTGGTGTCGGCAAGATCGCATCCTTATCCGGACGTTACTATGCTATGGATCGAGACAATAACTGGGATCGTGTTCAGAAGGCATATGATTCTCTGGTAACAGGCGAGGGAATCCATGAGACAGATCCGATTGAGGCTATGCAGCACTCTTACGACAATGGGGTAACAGATGAGTTCCTTATCCCAACCGTTATTACCGATGAGAATGACAAGCCGCTCTCTCTGGTAAAAGCTCATGATTCCGTTATCTTCTATAACTTCCGTCCAGACCGTGCTCGTGAGATCACAAAGGCATTCTGTTTTGGAGATGACGCGTTTGAAGTTCCAGCAGGCAAAGAGATCACAACAAAAGATATGCAGTACTTAAAGCGTCCTAACGGATATATGCCAGTATTCTATGTATGCTTTAAGGATTACGATGAGACGATTCCAAACAAGCATATCGCTTTCAAGAAGCAGGAGATTAAGAATACTTTTGGAGAGCTTCTTGCAAACCTTGGAAAGAAGCAGCTTCGTCTGGCAGAGACAGAGAAGTATGCTCATGTAACTTTCTTCTTCAACGGCGGTGTTGAGGAGCCTAATAAGAATGAGGATCGTATCCTTGTCAACTCCCCAGCAGTTGCAACTTACGATCTCCAGCCTGAGATGAGTGCACCAGAAGTCAGCGAGAATTTAAATAAGGCTATCGCCTCAGGGGAGTATGATGTTATCATCATCAACTTCGCAAATCCAGATATGGTTGGACATACAGGTGTGCTTGATGCAGCAATTAAGGCAGTTGAAACTGTTGATAAATGTGTTGGAAGTGCTGCAGAGGAAGTTAAGAAAGCAGACGGAGTACTATTCATCTGTGCAGATCATGGTAATGCAGAGCAGATGATCAACTATGAGACAGGTGCTCCACATACTGCTCATACTACAAACCAGGTTCCATTTATTCTTTATAACTATGATTCGGCATACACACTCCGCGAAGGTGGAGCACTGTGTGATATCGTTCCTACTTTATTGGAGATTATGGGCGTAGAGCAGCCAGAGGAGATGACAGGTGTGTCACTTCTCGTGAAGAAGAACTAGCATAAACATATATTTAATAGCGAGGTACTTGATATGGCAGAGAGTGCAGTAAAGAAGATTGGTATTTTAACTAGTGGTGGAGACGCACCAGGAATGAACGCAGCGATTCGTTCCGCAGCCAGAACAGCATGGACTAACGGTGTTGAAGTTGCAGGAATTTTAAGAGGTTACAGTGGACTTCTTGCAGAAGAGATTTTTGGCATGGACTATGATTTTACTCATGGTATCGTGCAGAAGGGTGGTACAGTACTTTATACCGCAAGATGTAAAGAGATGATGGAGGAAGAGTATCAGAAGAAAGCAGCAGATATCTTAAGGGATCATGGTATTGATGGTCTTATCGTCATCGGTGGTGACGGATCTTTCCGTGGTGCTCAGACACTGGCTCGTCAGGGAGTTAATGTGGTTGCTGTTCCTGGAACAATCGATTTGGATATCGCATGTACTGAGTATACAATTGGATTCGATACAGCGGTCAATACTGCTATGGTTAATATTGATAAGATTAAAGAGACATCTACTTCACATGACAGATGTTCTATCATTGAGGTTATGGGAAGAAATGCAGGATATATCGCACTGTGGTGTGGTATCGCTTCCGGAGCTGAGGAAGTGCTGATTCCAGAGCGTTTCGATGGCAACATGCCAAGACTTGAGAGCAGACTGATTGATAAGATGCAGCTTAGAAGTGCACACGGCAGACGTCATCATCTGATAATCAATGCCGAGGGTATCGGACAGTCCTTCAGTATGGCTAAGCACTTAGAGCAGGCTACAGGAATCGAGACCCGTGCTACTATCTTAGGATATGTACAGCGTGGTGGTTCCCCAACTGCAAAAGACCGTGTCTATGCCTCCTATATGGGATCCCTTGCGACAGACCTTCTCTGTGCAGGAGCAACCAACCGTGTCGTAGGATATCAGAATGGTAAATATGTAGACTTTGATATCGAGAGCGCGCTTGGTATGGCTAAGGATGTGGATGAGTACGAGTTCCGTATGGCAGAGATTCTTGGAAGAAAGTATAAATAATCAGATACTTAATACAGGCAGGTGATTTCTTTGAAGTCACCTGCCCAATTTTTTTACGGAAATTCTTGGAATCTATGGTATACTGTAACAGGTGAGGGGAAATATTTGAGAGGATGTAATATGAGTGAAATGAAAACAGTAGACGAGATTTTTGGCCAGATGCCTAAGGAACAGATTGGAACTGATCTTGTGGAACAGTTCCTGTCCATGCAGAAAGATGAGATTGAGATGAAGGCTGATATCATGAAAGCAATCAAGCAGCAGTCAGATCAGTTCTTATACCTGGTTGGAATGAAAGAACTTAATTTTGCATTGGATCAAAAATCTTTTGGAAGTTTTATGAATATGTCTGCTTCTCAGTTTTTAAATGAGGAGGAGAGACCTGTGATCAGAATGTATGCTGAGGATGAGAAGGGAAGTTTCTACTGTCTCGAGTCAGAAGTTCTTTTTAACCGGGAGAATGGAGAGACAGATTATTCCTGTGAACTCTTCCGTACCAAGGACGGAGAGCTTTTCCGCTATGCTTCCATGGATCACTGGGAGTTAATGAAGTGAGATAGTATAGGAGAATAATATGGCAAAAAAGAAGAATATCTTACAGTTCAACAGCGGCAAGAACAGCTGCTTAGATGTGAAAGATATGAAGGAATACCTGGAAGCTAAGAGGGACGAGTACGATTTCAAGAAGTCTATGGCAGATATCTTAGAGGATCAGTCAGCACAGTTTTTAAGTATGATTGACTTAAAGGGATTAACATTTGAGCCGGAGGATGCAGCTGCAATGGAGTTCCTTGAGGCAGAACCAGAGCGTTTCTTAGATGAGGATACAGCACCTGCACTTGACTTTGTGGCAGAAGATCATGGATTAAAATATCAGATTCATGCCATGGTACTCTATGATGAGGACCAGCAGGCAGCTTCTTTCCAGTGTATTCTTTTTAAGCAGGATAATGGCGGTTTGTATCAGTATGATATGGACGAAGGATGGATTCCTGCAGAGGATGCAGGGGTTCTCTCAGAGAATCTTCAGAGAATTTTGGCAAAACCAGATTCTGATCCAGAGAAGGCACTTCTCACCTGTATTTTGGAAGAGACTGGAGCAGTGGATGATGAGACCTTTGAGGGAATCCGTGAGACTTACAAGGGTATCTTAAAGCTTTATGATCAGGTGAAGAACTGCTGTAAGTTAGCCATGGTTCAGGACAGCTCCACGATGGAGGATGATGGGGACGATGAAGCCAGCTATGTCGTTGGTATTGTTCCGCGCAATCCGAGATGGGATGGATTAGCTGTGGTTGAAGATGAGGGAGAGTATGATCTGTGTCAGTACATTTCCCAGGAGGTCTTCATTAGTCTGGTATTAGAACGCAACAATGGCGACACAGAGGTCTTTGAGGAAGATGATCAGCTTCCAGGAGCTATGCTTCGAAGGATTGCTAGCACCAAGAATATCGATGAGGCTGCCTCCTTACTGAAGAGAACCTTCGACCGCTATTATGGTGAGGAAGAGCTCCACTTTATTCCGCTGTCTATGGAAGCAACCATGAGAGCCGAAGAGTGGGTAGGCCCATACAGCATTGAGAAGAAAGATGCAGCTCCGCTTAATGAGACGGAGAAGAGAGAAAAAGAGCAGTTCAAGTGGATTGCTGACGATCTGCTTCATGCATAAATAACTATTGATACAAATAAGACAAAGGAGAGTGGACGATATGGATTACGTAACTAAGACAGTAGCATATGTTGGTGTTAACGATCATAAGATTGATCTTTTTGAGGGACAGTATCCGGTTCCAAATGGTATGGCATACAATTCTTATGTAATCGTAGATGATAAGATCGCAGTCATGGATACAGTAGATCAGAATTTTGGCGAAGAGTGGATGGCAAATGTGGAGAAAGCCTGTGACGGAAGAACACCAGATTATCTGGTAGTTCAGCACATGGAGCCAGATCATTCTTCTATCATTGCTGATTTCATGAAGGCGTATCCGGATGCGAAGATTGTATCTTCTGTTCAGGCATTCAAGATGATGAAGGCTTATTTCGGTACAGATTTCAGTGATCAACAGATTGTTGTGAAAGAGGGCTCTACCTTAGAGTTAGGAAGCCACGTACTTAATTTTGTAGGAGCGCCAATGGTTCACTGGCCTGAGGTAATCATGACATATGATTCTACAGATAAGATTCTCTTCTCTGCTGATGCATTTGGAAAGTTCGGTGCTTTAGATGTTGAGGAAGACTGGGCATGTGAGGCACGCCGCTACTATATCGGAATCGTTGGTAAGTTCGGCAAGCAGGTTCAGAATGTGTTAAAGAAGGCAGCAGGTCTTGATATTCAGATTATCTGTCCTCTTCACGGTCCTGTTCTCAAGGAGAACCTGGGATACTACTTAGATCTCTATAATACATGGTCTTCCTATGCGGTGGAGTCTGAGGGCGTTGTGATCGCTTATACCTCTGTTTACGGACATACAAAGAAGGCTGTTGAGTATCTGAAGAAAGTTCTGGAAGAGAAGAATTGTCCAAAGGTTTCTGTATTTGATTTAGCCAGAGATGATATGTCAGAAGCAGTAGAGGATGCTTTCCGCTATGGAAAGATTGTTCTTGCAACAACAACCTACAATGCAGAGATGTTCCCATTCATGAGTGACTTCCTCACAAGACTTGCAGAGCATAGTTTTCAGAATCGCCTGGTTGGATTAATCGAGAATGGATCCTGGGCACCTATGGCAGCTAAGCGCATGAAAGCAGGATTAGACGGATGCAAGGATATTACCTATACGGAAAGCCAGGTTACAATCCTTG
The DNA here is from genome assembly GCA_036310685.1 of Lachnospiraceae bacterium. Classification (GTDB taxonomy): domain Bacteria; phylum Bacillota; class Clostridia; order Lachnospirales; family Lachnospiraceae; genus Anaerobutyricum. The sequence goes on from JAXJRI010000213.1 coordinate 13,186, forward strand.
GTTCTATGACAGAGGAGAACAAGCGTCAGTTAGAGGCTATGGCAGACGAACTCTGCAAATAGTTAAGCCAGCGAGGGCACACAATCGTGCCATAAACTTTGAAAGTTTGGGATGATTATGCGTTAAAATTGAGACGAACGGTGGATGTGGAGTGAAAATCTGTCCTTTCTGTTCATTTTCCTAAAGTAGGATATTAAAAAGAGGACTGTTATTGTCCGATGAATTCCCGGTATGTCTGTAAAGGTTTCAGAACATTCCGGGAATTGTTGTCTTATTTAAACTTGTTTATAACTTGTATATGAGAAAGAGCATAAAGTTATTCATCGAGATATGGAAAATATAATGGTTAAATGTTATAATATTAACTATCAAAATAGATTGGGATAATTATGTTGATTATCGCATAGCTTTTGTAATAATAGCTTAATAAATCTAAAGAAGGTACTGCTGAAAACTTAGAGGGGGAACTGAGATTAATGAGTAAATATATATTAGGCTTTAACCTGGACACAAAGGGGGCAAGAGCATCCATCTACGATCAGGAGAGCAAACTGATCGGAACAGGATATGAGGCATATCCATCTTACTATCCACAGGAGGGATGGGTAGAGCAGGATGCGAATGAGATTTATGTTGCAGCTAAGGATGCAGCTGCTCAGGCTTTCAAGGCATCAGAGCTAGAGCCAACAGATATTGCAGCAATCGGTATCGCTAACCAGCGAGATACTGCAGTATTCTGGGATAAAGAGACTGGTCAACCAGTATGCCCGGCTATCGTATGGCAGGATCGCAGATCCGTCAAGATTAGTGATCGTCTGGGAATGCTCGGTGGAAAAGATCTGGTCAGAAGAACTGGTATGGCCATCATGCCGAACGCGACTGCAACGAAGATCGCATGGGTTCTTGAGAATAATAAAGAGATCAAGGAATCTATGAAGGCAGGCACAGTTCTTTATGGAACTGTCGATTCCTGGCTTGTATGGAAACTCACGGGCAAGAGTGTCCATGTGACAGACCACTCTAATAACTCTGTTACCCTGCTTCAGGATGCTGAGACTTTAGATTATGATAAGGAACTTTTAAAATCTTTGAGAATTCCAAGTGAAATTCTTCCGAAAATCTGCAAGTCAAGTGAGGTTTATGGTACAACAGATAAGGATGAATTTTTCGGAGCAGAGGTTCCGATTGCTGGAATAGTCGGAGATCAGCAGGCGAGAGCTTTAGGGCTTGGTGTACTCCATGAAGGAACCGTTCAGAATACTTATGGTGTTGGATCTTTTATTATCATGAATACTGGCTCTAAGTACATCGCACCTTCAGAGGGAGTCTTCTCTCCAGTTTATTATTCCGTCAAAGACCGTACAAACTTCTGTATGGAGGGTAAAGCGGACGTATCTACATCAGTATTTGACTGGCTGAGAGATAAGTTAGGAATCGTCTCTGGAATCGAAGAGGCTGAGGAGATGGCAAGAGAGGTTGAGAATAACGGCGGAGTATATTTTGTACCAGCATTTGTTGGTTTAGGAACTCCTTACAATGACCCATATGCTAGAGCTACCATCTTCGGACTTTCCAGAAGTGCAGATAAGAGACATATCGCAAGAGCAGCTTTAGAATCCATGGCTTTCCAGGTTTATGATGCAGTTAGTCGTCTGGAGCGTCGTTCCGGTACTAAAATTACTCATCTTCGTGCGGATGGAGAGGGAGCTAAGAGTGACTTTATGCTTCAGTTCCAGGCAGATATCTTAGGGGTATCTGTTGAGCGTTCTGCAATTGAAGATTCCGCCAGCTTAGGAGCTGCCTACATGGCAGGTCTTGCTGTTGGATACTGGGATTCCATTGAGCAGGTTTCAAAGAGGTGGAAAGTGGAGAAATCCTTTGAGCCGATCATGTCTGACAAAGAGAGACAGGATCAGGTTGCGATGTGGACGAAGGCAATCGGAAGAGCTAGTGGCTGGCTCAGAAGATAAGGGCATAAATATTAATTTAAGAATATTATAGAACTGCGTGGCAGTGCTTATGATATAAAGATTGACAGAGAGATGGGATCTGTCAATCGTATAATACTACCATTGATAATCCTACACAAAAGAGATATCTGTTTTCATCAGATCTCGACACAATAATTATAGGAGGTTACGAAGACTTATGGTAACAAATGATGCTGGAATTATCAAACTAAAACATACTATCTTTGAAGAAGTAGCAAAGCTTGCCTGGGAGGGTAAGGCAGATGACCCTGAAGAGAGGGAGAAGATTATCTACAAGATTGTTCCAGGACCAAAAGCAACTTGGAGATGCTGTATCTATAAGGAGCGAGAAATCGCCAGACAGCGTATCCGTCTTGCCAATGCTGAGATCCCTACATACAATCCAGGATCTGAGAACATTGTTCAGGTTATTGACCCTGCATGTCAGGAGTGTCCAATCGCTTCATATCTGGTAACAGACAACTGTCGCCTGTGTATGGGCAAAGCCTGTCAGAATTCCTGTAAGTTCGGTGCAATCACCATGGGTGTTCATCACGCTTACATCGACCCAGAAAAATGTCGCGAGTGTGGTAAATGTGCTCAGGCCTGCCCATACAGTGCCATCGCTCATCTGCAGAGACCATGTAAGAAGGCATGTCCTGTTGATGCCATCACTTATGATGAGTACGGTATCTGCAAGATTGATGAGGGCAAATGTATCCAGTGTGGTTCTTGTATCCATGCTTGTCCGTTCGGAGCAATTGGTTCCCTGACTTATCTTCCAAAGATTATCAAGCACATTTTAGCTGGAGACGAAGTTATCGCTATGTGTGCTCCTGCAACAGAGGGACAGTTCGGTGAGGACATCTCAATGGCATCTGTCAAGAATGCATTAAAAGAGTTAGGATTTGCTGATATGGTTGAGGTCGGACTCGGTGGAGATATGACCGCTGCCTATGAATCTGAAGAGTGGGCTGAGGCTCTGAAGGAAGGACGTAAGATGACAACATCCTGCTGTCCAGCTTTCATCAACATGGAGAAGAAGCATTTCCCTAAGATTTATGAGGAGAACCTTTCTCAGACGGTATCCCCAATGTGTGCGATCAGCCGTTACTTAAAGGCTACACATCCTGGATGCGTCACTGTATTTATCGGACCTTGCATCGCTAAGAAGTCCGAGGCAATTGATAAGTCTGTACCGGATAATGCAGATTACGCTATGACTTACGGTGAGTTCATGTGTCTGTTAAGATCCAAGAACGTAGAGTTAAAACCAGTTGAGGATGAGTATCAGGAGGCTTCCATCTGGGGCAAGAGATTTGCTCAGGTTGGTGGAGTTGCCGCAGCCGTTCTTGAGTGTATGGAGGAGCGCGGAGAGGATACTTCCAAGGTTAACTACGTAAGATGTTCCGGCGGAGCAGAGTGTAAGAAAGCACTCACTATGCTCAAGTTCGGCAGACTGAAAGAGGACTTCGTCGAAGGTATGGCTTGTACAGGTGGATGTGTCGGAGGACCATCTAAGCATAAGGCAGAGCCAGAGATTAAGAAAGCAAGAACTAAGCTCTTAGGAGAGGCTGATAAGCGTGGCGTACTTGAGAATCTGAAAAATTATCCTATGGATAAATTCTCTATGTACAGAGATGGACATATGCCTGAATAAGAGTAACAATTCACACAATACGGCTCAGATGGGAAAGAGCTATCGAATAGATCCATAAAGTATCGAAAGATATAATGCGTGAATAATAACGAATAATAATTTGGGAAATTAACATAAACCGCTGAGTGTGGACGTTAGCTCCCATAATATGTTAAAATAAGGTTAGCTTTTGAAATGATTTTCAAAAGCTAACCTTTATGTGTTTATAGGAGAAAGATGGATTTTATGAATTTAGCTAACATTACTCGGATAGCATCGGTCTGTAAGCAGTTCGCGGCGAATCATCCGAAGATTATTGATTATTTTAAGACTAAGTTTCGGGATGGGGTTCCAGAGGGGACAACTTTTGAGATCATTATCACCAAGCCTAATGAACATGCAGGACGTGTAAAGTTTAAGGCGAAGGAAAGTGATGTAAAGATTATCAATGACATGATTCATGGGGACTAGGGCATCGTATCCCAAAACTAATCAGAGTTTAGAGGAGACATCATGGGGGAGAAAAAGAAGAAGCAGCATAAAGCGGCAGAAGGTTTAGAGGAGCAGAAGAAGGCTTTTAAGGAGAAGCTGAAAGAGGCAAGAAGAACCGTCATGCTCAGACAGCTGACAGATGAGACTGTTCAGTCGATGATTCAGACGGAGACCAAGCCTTTTCAGCTGCTGATGGCATACTATAGATGTGCCATGATGGAGATTGAGACCAAATTTAAAGTGTTGAATGAAGAATTTTCTTTAGATTATGACCGTAATCCAATCTCCTCAATTAAAACCAGACTGAAGACACCGAATTCTATCATTGAGAAGATGCACCGGAAGGGGATTCCTTATTCGGTAGAGAATATTGAGAAGAACCTGTTCGATATTGCGGGAGTCCGAGTAATCTGCTCTTTTCGCGATGACATATACTTCCTGGCTGACTGTCTGCTGGCTCAGGATGATGTAAACCTGGTTGAGAGAAAGGATTACATGAAGAATCCTAAGGAGAATGGCTATCGAAGCCTTCATCTGATTGTGGAGATTCCAATCTTTCTGAAGGATCACAAGAAGATGATGAAAGTGGAGGTTCAGTTTAGGACGATTGCCATGGACTTCTGGGCAAGTCTGGAACATCAGATCAAATATAAGAAAGATATTTCAGGATTAGATGTGGATATGATTACCCAGGAACTCAGGGAATGTGCAGAAGACAGTGCCAAGCTTGATGAGCGTATGATGCATATCAAGAATACGATAGCTAAGGCGCAGGAGAAGAGGGAGTAATCGAGAAGCTTAAGATACAGGAGTGAGAGAAGATGGGGAAAAACTTAGATGATATTCCAGCAAAGGTGCTCAGTCGGCTTTCCCAGGTTGACATGTTCCGAGCCGTGACTAAGGAAGAATTCCATGAGATTAAGGAGCATGTTAAGTGGAACCAGAAGAGCTACAAGAAGGGGGAGATCATCTTTTATGCCGGTGACGAGACTGATTATATGGGAATCGTCACGGAGGGCAGTGTAAATATTGAGAATAACGATCTTTGGGGCAATCGCAGCATCATTGGACATGTGGAAGAGGGAGAGATTTTTGGTGAGACCTATGCCCTGCTAGCCAATGAACCGATGATGGTAGATGTGATCGCTTCGGAAAAAAGTCAGATTCTCTTCATTAATCTCAGAGCATTAATTTCCAGCGATAATGATAAGTTCAGCTGGCAGGCCAAGGTGAAGAATAATCTGCTGATTGCAGCGGTCAACAAGAACAGAGTACTCTCAAATCGTATTTTCCAGACTTCACCAAAGACAATCCGAGGAAAAGTTTCTGTCTTCCTGACAAATATCTCAATTCAGAAGAAGAGTAGAAATTTTGACATCCCATTCGACCGTCAGGAGTTGGCGGATTATCTGAATGTAGATCGGTCAGCACTCTCTAAGGAACTTGGAAAAATGAAGAGAGAAGGACTTCTGGATTTCTCAAAGAATCACTTTAAGATTAAAGATCTAAGTGAATAAGCGGATTAGAACAAATCATAAAGAGCAGATAAAGATATTGGGGAAGAGAACCACGATATCGATATCTGCTCTAATTGTTATTCTGATATAGGAGATGAATACAGTGTCAAAAAAAAGAAGTGACAAATTATCACTTCTTCTGAGTAGTCGATAGCGGAATCGAACCGCTGTTTTCGCCGTGAGAGGGCGACGTCTTAGCCTCTTGACCAATCGACCATAACTGTCACTGCTGTGACCGGATATATTGTTGTAAAATAGTCGATAGCGGAATCGAACCGCTGTTTTCGCCGTGAGAGGGCGACGTCTTAGCCTCTTGACCAATCGACCATGATTGTCACTATCGTGACTGGGTATATAAATTGTAAAGTAGTCGATAGCGGAATCGAACCGCTGTTTTCGCCGTGAGAGGGCGACGTCTTAGCCTCTTGACCAATCGACCATATCTCGTGCCGCGTTTTTGCGACTTGGTTAATATACCACAGACTAAAAGAAGATGCAAGAGTTTTTTTGAAAAATTTTTGAACTGCATTAATATTAGACATTTTTATGTAAGATATCTATTAGCGAGAAATGTCAAGAAAGAGTACGTGCATATTGAAAAATTAGTTGGGATAAACTATAATGATAAACACTTGTGGCCTTTTGGGGAGGCCTTTTGTATTGTCGTCATCATTTGAAATAGATATTTAGATAGGAGATTATATATATGAATAAGAAAGATCCGGTAATGCTTGCGGCACCTGTCGAGGAGCCAGCAAGACAGGAGTACTTTATTGAAAAGTGCCGTCAGTTAGTGGCTCACCGTGCCAAGATGATTGGCCGTCCGCTGACTTTCCACGATCAGACTTTCGGATGCCAGATGAATTTTAAGGATTCTGAGAAGTTGAATGGAATCTTAGAGAAGATTGGCTATGTCAGAAATGAGTCCGAGGACTCAGATTTTGTCTATTATAATACTTGCACGGTAAGAGAGAATGCTAACATTCGTGTTTATGGTCGTCTGGGAACGCTGAAGAATTACAAGAAGCATAACCCAGATATGATTATTGCTATGTGCGGATGCATGATGCAGGAGAAGGAGGAAGTCGAGAAGGTACGCAAGAACTTTAAGTTTGTCGATGTCGTGTTCGGAACCCATAACATTTACAAGCTGGCAGAGCTCTTATATGAGACATTAAGCTCCAAACAGCGTATTTTTGACGTATGGGAGAAAGCGACAGAGATTATCGAGGATCTTCCAAGTGACCGTAAGTATAAGTTCAAGGCAGGAGTCAATATCATGTATGGCTGCAACAACTTCTGTACTTACTGTATCGTCCCTTATGTCCGTGGACGTGAGAGAAGCAGAAAGCCTGAGGATATCATCCGTGAGATCGAGGGCCTTGTAGCGGACGGGGTTATTGAGGTTATGCTTTTAGGACAGAATGTCAACTCCTATGGAAAAGGACTGGATGAGGAGATTACATTTGCTCAGTTGCTGCAGAGAATTGAGAAGATCGATGGTTTAGAGAGAATTCGTTTTATGACTTCTCATCCGAAAGACCTGTCTGATGATCTGATTGATGTTATGGCTCATTCTAAGAAGATCTGCCGTCATCTTCATCTGCCAGTACAGTCTGGAAGCAGCCGACTACTTGAGAAAATGAACCGCCATTACACCAAGGAGTCTTATCTGGAGTTAGTAAGAAAGTTAAGAGAGGCAATGCCGGATCTTGCCATTACGACGGATATTATTGTTGGATTCCCTGGGGAGACAGATGAGGATATTGAGGATACCATCGATGTGATTCGCAAGGCCAAGTACGATTCCGCATTTACTTTTATCTATTCTAAAAGATCAGGAACTCCAGCAGCTAAGATAGTGGATGATACCCCAGACGAGGTCATTCACCAGCGATTCGACCGTGTTCTGGCTGCAGTCAATGAAGTGGCAAGAGCCAAGAACATGCATCTTAAGGGGTCTACAGAGCTCGTGCTTGCGGAGGAGATCAATGAGAAAGATCCAGCTTTAATCACAGGAAGGCTTTCCAACAATGATGTTGTCCATTTCCGCGCACCAAAGAGCGTGATTGGAAAGATTGTTCCAGTCAAGTTAGAGGAGGCAAAGGGATTCTATTATCTAGGAACCCTGGCACAGGAGGCTGAGAAGGATGCCTAAGAAGAAATCTAAATTGACACCGATGTTAGAGCAGTACTTTGCCATCAAAAAAGAATATGAGGATTGTATCCTGTTCTATCGACTCGGAGATTTCTATGAGATGTTTTATGACGATGCGTTAAAGGCGTCCAAAGAACTGGAACTGACCCTGACTGGAAAAAATGTCGGTAAGGAGGAGAGGGCCCCTATGTGCGGAGTTCCATTTCACTCCTGTGATCCTTACATTAATAAGCTGGTGGAGAAGGGGTACCGTGTTGCCATCTGTGAGCAGGTAGAGGATCCCAAGGCAGCCAAAGGGTTGGTTAAGAGAGATGTCATCCGAGTGGTGACTCCGGGAACCAACACTTCCATTCAGAATCTGGACGAGGCCAAGAATAACTATATCATGAGTATCTTCTGCGAGGATGACCTCTTCGGAGTCGGAGTCTGCGACCTCTCCACCGGAGAGTTTAGAACGACTCAGGTGAAATATCTGGATACTCTCTTTGATGAGATTGTGAAGTTTGAGCCGGCAGAAATCATCTGCAACGATGCTTTCATGATTTCTGGGATAGATTTTGATTATATCAAGAATAAGATTGGCGCCGCAATCACCCCAGTGGAAAGCTATTATTTTGAGACGGACCACTGTCAGCAGATGATCAGGGACCAGTATCATCTTCTGAATCTAGAGGGCTTAGGGCTGGAAGATTATCCTTTTGGCGTGATTGCCAGCGGAGCTCTTCTGCAATATCTTCATGAGACACAGAAGAACAGCCTCTCTCACCTTATGGAGCTGGTATCGTACTCGACCGAGAGCTTTATGGTATTAGGCAGTGCAACCCGCCGCAACTTAGAGCTCACGGAAACGATGAGAGAGAAGACTAAAAGGGGAAGTCTCCTCTGGGTCTTAGACAAGACCAAGACAGCGATGGGAGGCAGAATGCTCCGAAGCATCATTGAGCAGCCACTGATTCAGAAGACAGCGATCAATGACCGCCTAGACTGTGTGGAAGCGTTAAAAGATCATGTTATGGCAAGGGAAGAGATGAGAGAGTACATGAACTCCATCTACGATCTGGAGCGCCTTACCATGCGTATCAGCTATCGATCTGCCAATCCGAGAGACCTGATCTCCTTCAAGACATCAATCCAGTATCTTCCTTACATTAAGGATATCCTGTCTCAGTTTGGCAAGGGAGTGCTCGCCAAGATGGGCGAGGATTTGGATACGCTTCAAGATCTTTATGAACTTTTGGATCAGTCCATCGAGGAGGATCCACCGATTCCGATTAAGGAAGGCGGCATCATCAAGGAAGGCTTCAACGAGGAGGTTGACCATCTAAAAAAGGCCCGAACAGAAGGCAAGACCTGGCTTGCTGACATGGAAAATGAAGAGCGGGAAAAAACTGGTATTAAAAATTTAAGAATTCGCTATAATAAGGTGTTTGGATATTTTATTGAGGTTACCAACTCTTATAAAGATCTGGTCCCTCAGCGCTATGCTAGAAGACAGACATTAGCCAATGCGGAGCGTTACACGACCGATGAGTTAGAGAAGCTGGCTCATGAGATTCTGGGAGCGGAAGATAAGCTAAACGCCCTGGAATATGATCTCTTTGTGGAGATTCGGGAGCATTTGGCTTCTGTGATCGATCGAATTCAGAAGACAGCACAGGTGATTGCCTGGGCAGATGTCTTCTCATCTTTAGCACTGGTTGCAGAGCAGAATCAGTATGTGAGACCGAAACTCAATAAGCGAGGCGTGATTGAGATTAAAGACGGACGTCATCCAGTTGTGGAAAAAATGATGTCGGAAGGTCTTTTTGTTGCCAATGACACTTATCTGGACCACAAGAAGAATCAGGTAGCCATTATCACAGGTCCTAACATGGCAGGTAAGTCTACTTATATGAGACAAACCGCCCTGATTACTCTGATGGCTCAGATTGGTTCCTTTGTTCCGGCAAGCCAGGCAAATATCGGAATTGTCGATCGAATCTTTACCCGTGTGGGTGCTTCCGATGATCTGGGCAGCGGGCAATCTACCTTTATGGTCGAGATGAGTGAGGTGGCGAATATCCTGAGACACGCGACCAAGAATAGTCTGCTCATCTTGGATGAGATCGGAAGAGGAACCTCGACTTTCGACGGTCTGTCCATCGCCTGGGCTGTGGTGGAATATATCACCAAGTCTAATCTGGCGGGGGCCAAGACTTTATTTGCTACTCATTATCATGAGCTGACAGAACTTGAGGGCAAACTTCCGGGCGTTAACAATTACTGTATTGCCGTCCAGGAGAAAGATGATGAGATCATTTTCCTTAGAAAGATTATCAGCGGAAGTGCGGACAAGAGTTACGGCATTCAGGTTGCCAAGCTGGCAGGCGTTCCAGATCCTGTAATCGAGCGTGCGAAAGAGATTGCGACAGAGCTGGAGGCCAGTGATATCACAGGAACAGGACGCCAGGTTCTGCAGAATCAGCCGGAGGCTGTACAGCTGTCTCTCTTTGATTATGGTATGAGAGGTGGGGCAGCCAGTCTGACTGGAAGTGATGCCAGAATTGGGAATAAGAAAGAAGAGAAGAATCAGAAATCCAGTGAGGATCCTTCTGGAAAAGATCAGTCATCCACTGCAGCAATAAGTCAGGTGGAGGAGGAGCTGAAGTCTCTTGATCTTGGAAATCTGACCCCAATTCAGGCACTGAACGAGTTATATGAATTACAGAAGAAATGTAGATAAATGACAGAGGAGTAGATACGAGGAGGAGAGAATGGCAGAGATTCAAGTTCTGGATAAAAATACAATTGATCAGATCGCGGCCGGGGAGGTTGTAGAGCGTCCTGCCTCCATCGTGAAGGAATTGGTGGAGAATGCGATTGATGCCCAGTCGACTGCGGTCACTGTGGAGATCAAGGGAGGGGGCATTGATTTCATTCGAATCACCGACAATGGTTCTGGAATCGAGAAAGATCAGGTGCGGAAAGCATTTATGCGTCATGCAACCAGTAAGATCAAGTCTGCGGATGACCTGCTGACGGTCTCCTCCCTCGGCTTCCGTGGGGAGGCTCTCTCGAGTATCGCTGCGGTTGCCAAAGTGGAACTGATTTCCAAGACAGATCTGGGGATATCCGGTGTCCGCTATGTCATTGAGGGCGGGGAGGAGCAGTCCATGGAAGAGTTAGGCTGCCCAGAGGGAACTACCTTCGTGGTAAGAAACCTTTTTTACAATACCCCTGCCCGGAGGAAGTTTTTAAAATCCAAGATGACGGAAGCCGGCTATGTGGAGAATTTTATGCAGAGACTGGCCATAAGCCATCCTGACATCTCCTTCAAGTTTATCAATGACGGAAAGAATAAGATTGCTACAGCGGGCAACGGAAGACTGAAAGATGTCATCTACAACATTTTTGGAAGAGATATCGCCAAAAACCTTCTGGAGGTGAATCACACCGAAAGCGGAGTTGCCGTCAAAGGTTATATCGGAAAGCCGGCCATATCCCGAGGCAACCGAAATTATGAGAATTATTTTGTCAATGGAAGATATCTGAAGAATACCATCATCACCAAGGCCATTGAGGAGGGCTATAAGGGACATGCTATGGTTCACAAGTTCCCATTCTCAGTCCTGATGATTACGATGGACCCTCATCTCGTCGATGTCAATGTGCACCCTGCCAAGATGGAGATGCGTTTCCAGAATGGGGAGGAGCTCTACATGGCTCTTGTCAATGCGGTTCGAGGGGCATTTGTCAAAAAGGACCTCATCCCACAAGTGGGAATCGGCAAGGAGAAGCGAAGCAAGCAGAAGGTTGCTTCAATCCCAGAGCCATTTGAGAAGAAACGTCGAAAGATTGAGGAGCATTTCGCCAATCTTCCAAAGGAGAAGATCGCTGAATTAGAGCGAAGAAAAGCGGAGGATACTTCTCAGGATTCTGAGGAGGAGAAAGAGACGAAGGCATCTGCCAAGGAGATGATTGAGGAGCGCTTAAAGCGATTAGGCTTAGGCCAAAAGCCTGCGGGGAAGAATGTTGCTGATATTGATCAGGCGATTCCTCATGAGGGGAGGCAGGCGCCTGCTGCAGTTTACCAAGCAGGACATCATGAAGATGGGAAAGCAGCTGCAGTTCATGAGCCAGGAGACTACGAAGCGAAGAGAACTCCATCTGCAGTTCACGAGCCAGAAGACTACGAAGCGAAGAGAACTCTGTCTGCAGTTCACGAGCCAGATCGATATGGGAAGCATGGAAGCCAGAACATGGCCTCCGATGAGAAGACAGAGACTGAGAAAGCTCTGGTGATTAGCGGCACCCAAGTGACCATGAAGGATGTTCCACTTCTTAGTGAGGCAGCGAAGTCCAGATATCATATCGTCGGACAAGTTTTTAAAACCTACTGGGTTGTGGAATTTGAGGATAAGATGTACTTTGTTGATCAGCATGCCGCCCATGAGAAGGTCATGTATGAGAAGTTTAAGAAAGACCTTGAGAATCGGTCAATCGACCAGCAGATGGTGGCTCCGCCTGTTATTCTGACGCTTACCATCAAGGAGCGGGAGAAGCTTGAGAGATATATGGAGGCTTTTGGGCGTCTTGGCTATCAGATTGAGGAATTCGGCGGTGATTCTTATGCCATCCGTGCGGTTCCGGCCAACCTTTTGGATATGGATCAGCAGGATCTTTTTGTGGAGATTCTGGATGAATCGATGGAAAGTGCCGGACACATGAATCTTGATGTGCTGACGGACCGGCTGGCTACCATGGCCTGCAAGGCAGCGGTTAAGGGCAACACTAAGCTATCCATACAGGAGATGGAGGCACTGATGGAACAGCTGATGACCTTGGAGAATCCTTATCAGTGCCCACATGGACGTCCGACAATTATTGAGATGACCAAGTACGAATTAGAGAAGAAGTTTAAGCGAGTGCAGTAAGATGAGTGAGACAAAGAATATTATGAATAAGAAACCACCGCTGGTAATCCTGACAGGGCCTACTGCGGTTGGCAAGACGGATTTGTCCATCGCTTTGGCTAAGAAGATTGACGGCCAGATTATCAGTGCGGATTCCATGCAGGTTTATCAGGATATGTCAATTGGAACTGCCAAGATTACTCCAGAGGAGATGGATGGGGTGAGGCATTATCTAGTGGATGAGATTCCACCGGAGACAACCTTCAACGTGGTAGAATTCCAGAGAAGAGCCAAAGAAGCGATCCAGGATATCTACCGACAGGGGAAGATACCGATTGTTGTCGGGGGAACTGGCTTCTACATTCAGGCACTCCTCTATGACATTGATTTTGCTCCGCATGAGGAGAAGGAAGAGTACCGGGAATATCTGACTCAGTTGGGTCAGGAGAGGGGAAAGGAATATCTCCACGATCAGCTTATGAAAGTTGACCCTGGGTATGCCGCCTCTGTTCACAGTAATAATGTCAAGCGAGTCATCCGTGCTCTGGAATATTATCATGAGACAGGAGAGAAACTTTCTGCCCACAATGAGGAAGAGAGACAGAAGGTGTCGGATTATAACTTCGCTTATCTCGTTCTGACCCATGACCGGGAGGTCCTCTATGACAGGATTAACCGGAGAGTAGACCTCATGATGAAGGAAGGACTTCTTACGGAAGTGACCAGGTTAAAGGAGCGGGGGCTGACCAGAGATATGACCTCCATGCAGGCAATTGGATACCGAGAGTTTGTCGATTATTTTGATGGAAATCGGTCTCTTGATGATACCGTAGAACTGATTAAGCAGGATACCAGACATTTTGCCAAGCGGCAGCTAACCTGGTTCCGCAGGGAGAAGGATGTTATCTGGCTTTCGAAGAAAGATCATCCTAAGACAGAAGACCTTCTGGAATTCATCTTGGGAATATTAAAAGAGAGAGCAATCATCGGATAGGAAGGAACAATTATGACAGCAAAAGAAGAAGCTAATAAGGAACTGGAAGAATATTATAAAGAGATGGGTATCTCAGAGCCGGTCTACCGATTCTGTGCCCAGGTAGAGAAGGGATTAAAGGAGCGGTTTGAGAAGATTGACGCTGTAACGGAGGTCAATCAGATGAAGGTACTGAAGGCGATGCGTGATAATCGCCTCTCTGAGGCCTGCTTCGCTCCGACCACAGGATACGGATACAATGATATCGGAAGGGAGACTTTGGAGAAGATCTATGCGGATGTTTTCCACACTGAGGATGCCTTAGTAAGACAGCAGATTACCTGCGGAACTCATGCTTTAGCACTGGCACTTTCCAGCCAGCTGCGTCCTGGCGATGAGCTCTTAAGTCCAGTGGGCAAACCTTATGATACCTTAGAGGAGGTTATCGGAATCCGCCCATCTAACGGATCTTTAGCTGAGTATGGCATTTCCTATCGTCAGGTAGACCTCTTAGAGGATGGAAGTTTTGACTGGGATGGTATTAAGAAAGCGATCAATGAGAAGACCCGTCTTGTCACCATTCAGAGATCCAAAGGATATGCTTCCCGTCCAACATTTTCTGTCAGCCAGATTGGAGAGCTGATCTCCTTCGTCAAGAAGATTAAGCCAGATGTCTTATGCATGGTAGATAACTGCTATGGTGAGTTTGTTGAGACCATCGAGCCAAGTGATGTCGGTGCAGACTTAGTTGTGGGATCTCTGATTAAGAACCCAGGCGGCGGACTGGCACCGATTGGAGGATACCTTGCGGGAAGGAAGGAATGCATCGAGCGGGCAGAATATCGTCTGACTTCCCCAGGACTTGGAAGAGAAGTCGGAGCGACTCTCGGAGTTACTCGGTCCTTAGCACAGGGATTCTTCCTGGCGCCGACCGTTGTAAAGAGTGCCTTAAAAGGGGCAATCTTTGCTGCCAATGTCTATGAGAAACTTGGCTTTACCGTAATTCCTAATAGTACAGAAAGCAGACATGACATTATTCAGGAGGTAGAGCTGAAAGACCCTGATCTCCTCTGCGCATTCTGCGAGGGAATCCAGGCAGCGGCACCAGTTGATAGCTTCGTTAAGCCAGAGCCATGGGATATGCCAGGATATGATTCTAAGGTTATCATGGCGGCGGGTGCATTCGTCTCAGGAGCTTCCATCGAACTCTCCGCAGATGGACCAATGAGAGATCCTTATGCAGTCTACTTCCAGGGCGGCCTCACTTGGGAACATGCTAAGTACGGAATCATGATGTCTCTGCAGAGAATCTACGAGACCGGAAAGGTGAAACTTTCATAATTAAGACTAGATCGGTTAGCCTACGATTAACTTTCTCTAATAGGAATATACAAATGAAATGATTTGTGCTAGAATTATCTTCGAATCGGTCTGCAAATCGTCGCCTGGAGAGTGATTGGAGGCAATATGGAGAACCGATCATTGAAAATGAAAGAACGTCCCGTTGCAGAGCGCCCGTATGAGAAGTGCATCTTGACTGGGCCTGAATCGCTGACAGATGGAGAATTATTAGCGGTTATCCTTCGGTGTGGAACGAAGAATTGTTCTGCTCTGGAGATGGCCTGGAAGATTCTGGAGAAACATCCAGTCTACAAAGGACTGGAAGGACTTCACCACATGGACCGGAAGTCCCTGATGGAGATTCCCGGAGTGGGGAATGTGAAGGCGACTGAGATACTGTGTATTCTTGAGTTGTCTAAGAGACTCTCTAAGGTTCAAGCCAGAGAGAATATAGATTTCAGTTCCCCAGATTTTATCGCCAAGTATTACATGGAAGAGATGTGCCACCTGAAGATTGAAAAGGTGCTTCTTTTGTTGTTGGATGAGAAGCATCAGCTCCTCAGTGAGCTTATACTCTCAACCGGCACTTCTGACAGCGC
Source organism: Lachnospiraceae bacterium (assembly GCA_036310685.1). Classification (GTDB taxonomy): domain Bacteria; phylum Bacillota; class Clostridia; order Lachnospirales; family Lachnospiraceae; genus Anaerobutyricum. The sequence continues at coordinate 28,767 of JAXJRI010000213.1, forward strand.
CTTGGTGCCAGTGCGAAGCATTTTCCAGGAAGCGTTGAGGAATGAAGCGGCTTATGTGATTTTGATTCACAACCATCCATCCGGAGACCCAGAGCCGGGAAGAGAAGATCTTGTACTCACCCGGCAGATTGTAAAGGCTGGACAGATGGTGGAAGTTCCGCTCCTTGATCACATTATTATCGGGGATCATACCTTTATCAGCATGAGGGAAAAAGGACTGATATGATAAGGCTGTGCAAAAGACGAGACATAGATGAGGTGAAAGGAGACTATGATGTCTGAAAAAGTATATGGAATTGACATTGGAACCAATTCTATAAAGATTTACCAGAAAGGGGCAGGTGTTATTCTTCATCAGAAGAATATGATTGCCTTTATGCGCAAAAAGGAGCCATTTGCTCTCGGTGATGAGGCTTATGCTATGTATGAGAAGGCTCCTAAGAATATAGATGTTAAGAGTCCGATCATTAACGGAGTTATCGCTGATTTTACTGCCATGCAGACGATGATGGAACTTTATTTTAAGGGGATGAAGGGCAAGAAGTTTGCAGAAGGCCTTTCCGCAAACAGCAACTCTGAGTTTTATATCGCGGTTCCGACCGATATCACTGAGGTCGAGAAGAGAGCTTTCTTTGATCTGATTGCAAGTTCTTCTTTACGTTCAAAGAAGATCCAGATCGTGGAGAAACCAATCGCAGATGCCTTAGGAGCAGGTCTTAATGTGACTGATGCAACAGGACGTCTGATTGTAAACATCGGAGCAGACACTACAGAGATCAGTCTGATCAGTTTAGGTGGTATTGTTCAGAGCCGTCTCTTAAAGATTGGCGGTACAAAGTTCGATGAGGCGATTCAGCAGGCTGTTAAGAAGAAACATAATCTTGTCATTGGTATGAAGAGTGCTGAGCGTCTTAAGATGATGCTTGCCACAGGAGTGAAGGAAGATGAGGTTCAGACAGCAGATGTTGTGGGACGTAACTTGATCACAGGTCTTCCTAATAAGGTCACTGTCACAAGTTCTTTGATCTTTGATGCGATGCAGGAGAGTCTCTCTTCTGTTATTGATGCCATCAAGTTTATCTTAGAGAAGACACCGCCAGAATTATCTATGGATATCATGCATGATGGTATCTGCATGACTGGTGGATCTACACATATTAAGAACCTGGATGTTCTGATTCAGCAGGAGACAGGTCTTTCTATCATGAAGATGGAAGAGCCGGAGCTTACTGTAGTGAAGGGTCTTGGAATGATCATGGAGAATCCAGATTATGAGAGACTTGCACACGGACTTCAGGAGTCTACATTCCGCTAAAGAGTAGATAGCTGAATGCTAGGTCCTTAGTAGATAGGATTCAGTAATCTCAAAAGATACGAGGTAGGATTATGAGGCATAAATTTGAATTTTCGCCAAGAATGCTCCTCTTGGCTCTGACTGCTGTCTGTGTCATCCTGGTATCAATCAGTGTCGTATGGAAAGACACAGTGAGACCGTTCTCCAACATTGTTGGGGTGGTTGTAGTTCCGATGCAGAATGGTATTAATACAGTCGGCAATTGGATTGGCAACCGTTCTGGTGATCTTAAGAGCCGGAAAGAGCTAGAGAGGGAGAATGCCCAGCTTAAAGAGAAGGTGGATGAGCTCGAGAAGAAGAATCAGAATCTGAGCCAGAGTTCTCAGGAGCTTTCCGATTTGAGAAAGCTTGTATCTCTGAAGGAAGAGTACAAGAATTATCCAACCACAGGAGCGAGAGTGATTGGTGCCGGAATGGGTAACTGGTATCAGAGTTTTATCATTAATAAAGGTTCCAAGGACGGCATTAAGCCTAATATGAACGTTCTCGCCGACAATGGACTTGTCGGTATCGTGACAAGTGTCGGTTATAATTATGCGAGAGTGAAATCCATCATTTCTGACTCCAGCAGAGTGAGTGCAGTCTCTGTCAGCAGTGCAGATACCTGTATTGTTGAGGGCGACAGCCAGGCTTTGAGTAAAAGCGGTGTTCTTGATGTAACATACATCAGCAAGAATGCTAAGATGAAGGCAGGAGATGAATTGGTAACCAGCCAGATAAGCTCCAAATATCTTGAGGGACTCAGAATTGGTACGGTAAGCAATATCAAGACAGATTCTTCTGATCTGACACAGTCGGCAGAAGTGACACCGGTCGTGGACTTTTCCCATATCCGGAATGTTTTAGTTATTACAAAGCTTAAGGAAGTACCAGCCAGCGAATCTGCTGTAGACTGAGGGAGCAGTGAAGCAGTGCTCGCCTGAGAGAACTGAGTAACGATAGGAAGAACAGGGGTGATCTGTATGAAGAGAGTGATCACGGTCGGTATCGGGATATTTGTATGTTTTATCCTGCAGACGGCGGTGTTTGACTTGTTTAAGCTTGCTGGCATAGTGCCTAACATTATGCTGGTTCTGGTCGCTTCCATTGCAATTATGAGAGGCCAGAAAGCAGGAATGCTGACTGGCTTTTTTGCTGGACTGCTGATCGATATATTTTATGGAACTTATGTGGGGCTGTTTGCATTCGTCTACATGATATTCGGCTTTGTCGACGGATATTTCCAGCGTATCTATTATTCCGATGATAATTTTCTTCCCCTTCTGCTGATTGGGGTCAATGACTTGGTCTATGGACTGATTATGTTTGTTGGATATGGAATGCTGAACAACCATCTACAGTTCTTTTATTACATGAAATCAAGAATTCTTCCGGAATTCGTCTATACCGTGGCGGTTGCGATCGTATTTTATCAGGTATTGTTAAGAATTAATGATAGACTTGAGAGAAGTAACGGAGGATCTACAGACATTGTTTGATAATATTCCAAGGCCGGATTTTTCGCAAATCAAGGCGCAGTTAAAAGGATTTTTTTCTAACAGAATAATGGTTGTCGGGGCTTTCCTTCTGTTTCTGCTCTTTATCCTGGTTTACCGTCTCTTTATCCTTCAGATTGTCCAGGGTGATAAACATCAGGCGAATTTGAACTATAAAGTCGAGAGAACGATTGAGACGAGCGGTGCCAGAGGCAATATCTATGACTGTAACGGTAAGCTTTTAGCTTATAATCAGCTGGCTTATTCCGTGACACTGCAGTTTAATGACAACATGGCTTCAGAAGCAGCCGAGGCCAAGCTGTCACTCAATGACTACCGCAATCAGGTAGTTGCCCGTCTGATCAAAGTCTTAGAGGATAATAAAGATGAGGTGGTTTATGACCTGCCATTAACTCTCTCCTCCTCTGGAAAGATTGAGTTTACGATAAAGGGTTCTGCTCTGACACGATTTAAGAAGAATATCTATGGAATCACGAATCTTGACAACTTAGATGACGAGGACCGTGCAAAGGCGGAGAAATGGCTCAACTCTTCTCCAACAGAGGTCTATGAGTATCTTCGGTCTGGTAAGAACGGCCCGACTGGCGTGGGAGAGATGTTCGGCATCTCAGATAAGTATTCCAAGAAAGAGACACTGAAGATTATGAGTGTTCGTTATGACATCTATATGAATCGTTATTCGCAGACGACGCCAATCACAGTGGCCTCCAATATTTCTGATCGCAGTATCGCAGCGATTCAGGAGAATAAGAGCAAGTATCCAGGTGTCACGATTCGATCGGACAGCCTGAGAAAATATAAAGATGCCAAGTATTTTGCAGCGATTATCGGCTATACCGGATCGGTATCTGAGAATGATCTAGAAGCCCTTAACAGCGGTAAGGAGAAAGGTAAGAAGTACAAAGCTAACGATGTTGTCGGAAAGACAGGAATCGAAAAGACTATGGAGAATACACTCCAGGGTAAAAAAGGTCAGCAGAAGGTTGTTGTTAACAATTTAGGTAAGGTTATCTCAACAGTTAACACAACAAAAGCTGAGCCGGGTGATGACATTTACTTGACCATCGACAGCAATCTTCAGAAATATGCCTATGACATTTTAGAGCGAAGGCTCGCCGGTATTATTCTTGCACATCTCACCTCTTCTGATTCTACAGAAGACGGTATGATTCCAATGCATAATGTCTTGTTTGCACTGATTGATAATAATGTGGTTGATATCAGTAAGCTCACCACCAAGACTTCCACTGCTAATGAGCATGCAGTTTATGGACAGTTTAAGAATCAGCAGCGTAAGGTTTTGAATCATCTGGTGACAGAGATGCAGTATGGAACAACCAAGATTAAGGATCTCAACGATGAAGACCAGGAGTATGAGAAGTATATCTATAACTACCTGTCAAGTGAGGGATTCCTGGATTCTTCTAAAGTTGATCAGGATGATGCTACTTATATTAAGTGGAAGAACGAGGATATCAGTCTAAGAGATTTCATGAGACATGCGATTAAGAAAGAGTGGATTGATATTACAAGCCTGAAGATCAAGTCCGACTATTATGATGCAGATGAGATTTACAGTGAGCTGATCTCTTATATCCGATATGCTCTTATTAAAGATGAGGATTTCGACAAGCTGATTTATAAATATATGATTCGTTCGAATGAGCTGAGCGGTCGAAATGTATGTATGCTTCTCTATGATCAGGGAGTGCTTAACAAGAAGAAGGATAAGGAGTATACTTCTTTGAAGAATGGTAAGACCAGTGCCTATGACTTTATGGTCAGCAAGATTCGAAAGATTGAGATTACACCAGCACAGCTTGCACTGGACCCATGTTCAGGATCTGTCATTATTACAGATCCGAAGAGTGGTGCTGTGAAGGCGATGGTATCTTATCCAAGTTATGATAATAATAGACTTGCCAATAAGATTGATAACGTCTACTATGCAGCCTTGAATAAAGATAAGTCTTCTCCTATGCTGAATAGAGCGACACAGACGAAGACGGCACCAGGTTCTACCTTTAAGCCGATCTCTTCCACCGCTTTACTGCAGGAGAATGTGATCAATCAAGATACCTACATCAATTGTACCGGCCTTTTTGATAAGATTTCACCAGCAGCGAAATGCTGGATATATCCTAGAGGCCATGGAAATCTGAATGTCAGCGGAGCAATTGCTAATTCCTGTAACTACTTCTTCTATACTGGTGCATACCGTATGGGAACAATTAATGGTAATTACAACAGTGAATATGCTTTAAAGAAACTGAAAAAGTATGCTAAGATGTACGGATTAGATCGTAAATCAGGAGTGGAACTTACTGAGTATTCTCCACAGATATCTGATGAGGATGCGGTTCGATCCGCGATTGGACAGGGTACCCATTCCTATGCTCCTGTTCAGATTTCCAGGTATCTGACTTCTCTGGTCAATCAGCAGAATCTGATGAAGTTGACCCTGTTAGAGAAGAGTACAGATACAGATGGCAGTACTAAGGAAGAATACGCTGGTAAGAAGATTGAGAAATTAGATGTCACTGAGCACACATTTAAGCTTATTAAGATTGGTATGAGAGATGTAGTCAGTGGACCGAATAGTTCCATTAAGAGCCTCTATAAGGGACTCAAATTAAAAGTAGCTGGAAAAACTGGTACTGCACAGGAGAATAAGAAGCGTCCAAACCATGCCTTATTTATCTCCTATGCACCTTATGATGATCCAAAGATTGCGATGACGGTTGTCGTTCCTAACGGATATACATCAGCCAATGCGGCGGAGATTGCCAGAGACATTTATAAGTATTACTTCAATAAGGCAAGCAACAAAGAACTGAACTCAACGGGAGCTTTGCTTCCAACAGGTTCGGATGCTTCGAATGACTAAGGGACAGGAGATTGCATGAAAAGTTCTGTTATCATTAAAGGAAATAAATATGGTTTTGCGATTGTTCTCAATCCGTCCCTTCCCTTCGAGATTCTGCTAAAAGAGGTGGAAGATAAATTTCGAGAATCGAAGAATTTCTTCCACACGGATCGCAGTGTGGCAGTAAGTTTTGAGGGAAGAGATTTGACCGATGGAGAACAGACCGCTCTAGTGGATGCGATTGCCAGAGGCAGTGGCCTTGTCATCAGTTATATTATTGATGGCGCATCTGCCTTAGAGACAAAATACAAGATGGCAATTGAGAACAGGGAGCGAGAAGGCCCTAAGGAAGATCAGTTTTCATATTCTGATCCTAAGGAAGAGGGGGAAGAAGAGGATCATCTGTCCGGGGAGGATGAGAACTCTGATGAAGAGTCCGAGAATCTTACCGGACCAGATATGATTGATGGGTTTCCTGCTCCGAAGGTCCACAAGAATGGACAGTTCTATCGGGGAACTCTGAGATCCGGGCAGAAGATTGAGGTTCCAGGAAGCATTGTAATTCTTGGAGATGTCAATCCTGGTGCAGTCGTCGTCGCGGGAGGTAATGTTGTCGTGATAGGCTGCCTGAAGGGAACGGTTTATGCAGGATGTCCAGATGGAGATGATGCGATGGTTATCGCACTGACTATGGACCCGATGCAGATTCAGATTGGGCATCACATTGCAAGGTCTCCAGACCATAAACAGACCAAAGAGAGAAGATTTTTAAAGAAACATCACCGTCCGGAATTTGAGGCCAAGATGGCTTTCGTTGACAAGGATGGCATATTTATCGAGACAATCACGCGATCACTGATCAGTGAACTCAGTTTAAGCGAGATAAAGGAGAACAAGTAAGATGAGTGAAGTAATTGTAATCACGTCCGGAAAGGGCGGAGTAGGAAAGACCACCACCACCGCAAACATTGGTACAGGCTTAGCCAAACTCGGTAAGAGCGTAGTCATGATTGATACCGATATCGGACTTCGTAACCTGGACGTTGTCATGGGACTTGAAAATCGTATCGTCTACAATCTGGTAGATGTAGTGGAAGGCAACTGTCGTCCAAAGCAGGCCATGATTAAGGATAAGAAGTATGATAATCTCTTCCTTCTTCCTTCTGCACAGACAAGAGATAAGACTTCTGTTACTCCGGACCAGATGAAGCAATTAATCGATAGTCTCAGAGAAGAATATGATTATATTCTGTTAGATTGTCCTGCAGGAATTGAGCAGGGATTTAAGAATGCGATTGCCGGTGCTGACCGTGCCATTATCGTAACAACTCCTGAGGTATCTGCTATTCGTGATGCTGACCGTATCATCGGACTGCTTGAGGCACAGGAATTTAAGAAGATTGATCTGATTGTCAACCGTATCCGTCCAGACATGATCAAGAGAGGCGATATGCTTTCTGTAGATGATGTCATTGATATTCTTGCTATTCATGTCATTGGCGTGGTGCCAGACGATGAGAGTATTGTCGTATCAACTAATGAAGGTGAGCCGATTGTCGGAAAGAATACACCAGCAGGTAAGGCTTATAATAATATCTGCAGAAGAGTGATGGGTGAGGATGTTCCTCCAATTAACTTTGAGGCAGAAAGCTTCTTCACAAAACTTGTCAGATTATTTAAGCGTGGATACTAGGGGGGATTATTATGGGTTTCTTCGATTCCTTTTTTAGAAAAAGATCATCGGGAAGCAAAGCAAAGGACCGTCTGAAGCTGGTTCTTGTGTCAGACAGAGCTAACTGCTCCCCTGAGACGATGGAAATGATTAAAAATGATATTATTAAAGTAATCTCCAAATATATGGAGATCGATACACGCGGCCTTGATATTCAGATCACACAGACAGAGTCTGATGAGGGCAATGGAAGTGTACCTGCTATCTATGCTAATATTCCGATTAAGGGGCTCAAAAGTCATAAAGAGCAGTAGGTGATTATCGTGTTTCGTCAGAGATATCAGATAAAGAATTTGAACCTGCCCCTGGCAGGGGCGGTTATCGCGTTGGGAGTGCTAGGCGTTGTATTTATTAATGACGCCGACAGCTCCTATACAGGAAAGCAGCTAGTGGGGCTGATCGCATGTCTTGGTCTCATGTTTCTTTTTGCTGCGATTGACTACAATTACATATTAAGCTACAGTAATGTACTTTATATTATTAATCTTATTATGCTTTTATCTGTCAAGCTTTTCGGTTCCAGTGCCGGAGGTGCGAAGCGATGGATTAATCTGGGATTTACGAGGATACAACCTTCCGAATTCACCAAGATTATCATGATTATCTTTGTGGCCAATTATATTCAGGAGCATGAGGAAGATTTCAGACAGCCTAAGGTACTGGTAAAACTGCTAGTCCTCTGTGTGATTCCAATGTTCCTTGTACTCTCCCAGCCAGACCTCTCAACCACTATGGATATCGCGATGATACTTTTTGCGGTTATCTTTGTTGGAGGATTGAATGGGAAACTGATAAGGAATGCGGTCCTGATTCTTGTACCTTTGATGGCTGTGTTTCTCTGGTATATTCAGACACCGAATCAGATTCTCTTAAAAGAGTATCAGGTTACCCGTATTATGACCTTTGTTGATCCGGCAGATTACTCAGATACGACAGCATACCAGCAGGATAACTCTGTTATGGCGATTGGATCTGGCCAGCTTTTCGGAAAGGGTATCAGCCATAACACGATCTCCGAGGTTAATGTTACCGATACCGGTCTGGTATCAGAACAGCAGACTGACTTTATCTTCTCCGTTGTCGGAGAGGAAGTGGGCTTTATCGGAAGTGTAATAGTTATTGCGCTGATGGGCCTCTTGGTGGTACAATGTTTAATAATAGGGCATCGATCTAAAAACATGAGTGGAAGGTTGATTGCCGTCGGAATGGCGGCGCTCATCGGTTTTCAGTCGTTCATCAACATCGGAGTTGCGACGGAGATACTGCCCAATACCGGTTTGACCCTGCCGTTTATCAGCTACGGATTGACGTCATTATTAAGCTGCACGATAGGTATGGGGATTGTTCTAAATATCGGACTGCAAAGACAGTATTAGGAGGCACAGTATGAATATTGGTTTAGTTGCGAGTGACAGCAAGAAGAAACTGATGCAGAATTTGTGCATCGCGTACAGAGGAATTTTAAATAAGCATGAGCTGTATGCAACAGCTACGACAGGACGTCTGATCGAGGAAGTGACGAACCTGTCCATCCATAAGTATCTTTCGGGTGCGCTTGGCGGAGAACAGCAGCTTGGTTCACAGATTGAGAATAATCTGATTGATATGGTAATCTTTCTGAGAGACCCTCAGAATACCAAGATGAATCAGGATCCAGATGTTTTCAATGTGCTTCGTCTTTGTGACGTGCATAATATCCCGCTTGCAACCAATCTTGCAACCGCGGAGCTGTTGATTAAGGCATTAGAGCACGGCGATTTAGAGTGGAGAGAGATGTATCGTTAGTATGAGAAGATGTAAACGATTAATAAGCCTGGGACTGGCAGCGATGCTGGTCCTGCTTTTAGTTAGTGGGTGCGGCGGCCATAGTAAGAGCAGTGACTCTTACGAAGCCTACTACAATAGGATTGAGAAGAAGACCAAGTCCGAGTACCGGGGCATGGCAGAAGATCTTGCGGTCGTCCAGGATAAGAATGGTACAACAGCAGGGACAGTGAGTGCTGATTATGCAGATTTGTGTATAGATGACACGGATAATAAGGTGCTGGTAGCTTATCACTGCTTTGATAAGCGCTATCCAGCCAGTATCACCAAGGTGATGACAGCACTGCTTACACTGGAACATGGACATTTAGATGATAAGATCACTTTAAAACATGATATTGTATTAGGAGAAGAAGGAGCAGTCATCAGCAGTCTGAAAAAGGGCGATACAGTGACGGTATCTCAGGTTCTGCACACGATGCTTATCAAGTCAGCCAATGATTGTGCAGTGATTTTAGGAGAGTATATCGCCGGTTCTGAGGATGCCTTTGTAGATATGATGAATGCCAAGGCGAAAGAACTGGGAGCTACCCATACACATTTTGTGAATCCGAATGGACTTCATGATGATAATCACTATACAACTGCTTATGATTTGTATCTGATCTTTAAAGCAGCATGCAAGTATGATACTTTTCAGGATATCGTGTCCTCTAAGGATTACACCATGACTTACACGAATTCCGCAGGGATGAAGGTTAACGAGTACATGGAGTCGACTAACTATTATCTACTGAATGAATATCCTCTGCCAGAAGGTGTGACCATGTACGGAGGCAAAACCGGAACAACTTCCCTGGCCAAATCCTGCCTGATTGTAATGACCAAGAATAAAGCAGGCCATCGGTTTTTCTCTGTTGTTTTGGGAGCAGAAGATAAGGATCAGCTGTATCGTTCTATGTCCAAATTGCTCCAAAAAACTGTCAAGTAATGGTTGTACTTTTATGCGATTTACACTATAATTAGAGTAACGATAAGTGTTGTATGACTTTCGATAACACATTTTAAGGAGGACTTAGCTATGATAGATATTATTGCAGGAAGTAAGGGTAAGGGAAAAACAAAAGTCTTATTAGACCGTGTGAATGAAGATATTAAGAAGGTAGACGGTTCTATCGTATTTATTGACAAGAACAACGGTCATATGTATGAGCTGAATAATCAGGTTCGTCTGATTGTTTCTCCAGATTTTGGAATTGACAGTACAGATAAGTTCATCGGTTTTATTGCTGGTATCCTCTCACAGGATTCTGATCTTCAGAAGATTTATCTTGATGGCTTTTTAAAAACAGCATTCATCAAAGGTAACTTAGACTACGCTATCGAAGAACTTGACAAACTTTCTAAGAAGTTTGACGTAGACTTTGTAGTCAGTCTTTCAGCTGATGCCTCCACAACTTCTGAGTATGTGAAGAAGTTCATTACAACTGCTTTATAAGAGATAGCAGTATAACTATAAAGTTAGTAGAAGAAGGGATAATATGCCTGATCGCATATTATCCTTCTTTTGCAATGTCACCCTTTATGTATTTATAGAGTTAGAGAAATGAATCAGAACTATTATTATCCTTATTCACAGTATCTGAAAAATAAATATCAAGAGAAAGTCTACAAACTTCCAGTCAATCTTCCAGTCACCTGTCCGAATCGTAAGGAAGGCAGCGGATGTACCTTCTGTTCTGAGAAGGGGACTGGTTTCGAGGCAGCCGATGCCTTTCTAGATGTCAAAGCACAGCTTGCCAGATCGAAAGAGAAAGTGGCGAAACGATATCATGCTAAGAAGTTCATCGCTTATTTTCAGAATTATACTAATACATTTCTTCCTCTGTCGCAGTTGGGAGAGTATATGCAGCAAGCGGCCCAGGTAGAAGATATTGTGGAGATTGATATCTCCACCAGACCAGACTGCGTGAGAGAAGATTATTTACAGTATTTCGCATCATTTGCTAAGACAAGTGGTATCGGAGTGATGTTGGAACTTGGCCTTCAGACAGTCAATTATCACACCCTAGATTCCATAAATCGAGGACATGGACTTGCAGAATTCATAGATACAGTGTTAAGATGCTATCGGTATCGTATTCCTGTGTGTGTTCATGTGATTTTGAATCTGCCGGGAGATACGAAGAGAGATTCTGATGAGACGGCAAGAGTACTTTCCGCTCTGCCGATTGATTGTGTTAAGATTCATTCGCTCTATATTGCCAGGGATTCTTCGATGGCAGAGGATTATAAGGCGGGAAAGATTGAGATTTGTTCTAAGGAAGAATATCTTGACCGGCTGACATCCTTTATTGGCTTATTAAGACCAGAGATTGCCATTGAGAGACTCTTTAGCAGAATCCCCGAGGAAGACAGTGTCTTCTCTAACTGGGGACAGAGCTGGTGGAAGTTAAAAGATGAATTCGAGGCGATGATGGAAGAGAAGAAGTTAAGACAGGGCGCCCTGGCAGATTATCTTGATGGGGCAGGCCTTACCAGATGGGGGTTATAATATGGCAGAAGATAAAAAGAAGAAGGGCTTTCACCTGAATCTGGGGATTGTCGTGTTTGCGATTATCCTGGTTTATCTGGCTGGGTATACGGTCACTTATCTTCTGCGGCCGAAGCTCGCAGTATATCAGGTGGCAGCTAGCAATATCTCAGATAATATCGAGGCAACGGGAGTTGCAATTCGAGAAGAGAAGGTGGTAAATGCTGCTCACAGCGGCTATGTGAATTATTATATTAAGAATGGTTCACGTGTGAGCAAGAACGGCGTCGTCTATGCTGTGGATAAGACAGGCCAAGTGCAGAAATATCTGCAGAATCTTATGGGAAAGAAGCAGAATATCGATGGAACAGAGAAGCAGGAGATCTTCTCAGACCTGAGATCTTTCAGTGAGAGTTATACAGATAATAACTTCAGTACGGTTTACAGTTCCATGAGCGATATTAACAATCATCTGATGGCCTACACGGACCAGATGCTTGCAGAACATAAAGACGACCTGTCAGATAAATATTCGGGAAGTAATTACACGACAGAAGAGAGTGATGTCTCAGGTATCGTATCTTATACTTCAGATGGCTTAGAGCTGTTGAAGGATGGAGAGGTCCAGGCAAAGACATTCCAGGATACCAAGATGATGAAGGACCTCCGCACCAATGGTAAGGTCCAGAAGGGCTCTCCTGTTTATAGAATTACTACCAGTCAGCAGTGGACGCTGGTAGTCGCAGTCACAGACCATGAATACCAGCGACTAACCGCACTTGCAAAGAATAAAGTGAAGACGGTCAAAGTAACTTTTGATGAAGATGATTTCCAGACGACCGTGCCCTTCCAGTGTCAGAAGATTCACGGGGATCCTTATGTAGTGCTGAAGTTTGATAATTATGTCCAGAGATACTTGAATCAGCGCTTTATCAATGTGACCCTCCACTTATCTGATACCAGAGGTCTTGCTGTTCCAGCTAGCTCTGTAGAATACAGAGAAGCTTATAAGATACCAGCCAAATATCTGCAGAAGGGCGGAGATGAGGTTAATTCCCAGAGAGTTGCGGTATTGGGTAAGAAGGGAAGACTGACCCAGAAGAAGATTACGATCTACCGGGAGAAGGGTAATATGGCGATTATCAGTGCTAGTAGTCTAAACAATGGGGATGTCATTACAACAGTAGATAAAGAGAGAAGATACACCATCCGCAATCGTATTAAGGTTCCGGGAGTGTATATGGTCAACCGAGGCTATGCAATCTACATTCCAATAGACATTTTGACAAGGAATGAGGATTATTGTATTGTTAAGGAGGAGGATGAGACGGAATCCAAGAGCCAGATCTTAGAACTCTACGACCGCATCATCTTAAATCATAAATCAGTGAAAGAGAATCAGATTATCTACTGATTCTCAGGAAGGCTAGGAGAATATGTTAAGAGACAACCTGTTAAATGTAAGAGAGAATATCAAAAAAGCATGTGAGAAAGTAGGCAGAGATCCAGGGGAGGTCACCTTACTGGCAGTCAGTAAGACAAAGCCGCTTTCCGATGTAGAAGAACTCATTCCAGAAGGCCAGATGGATTTTGGAGAGAACTATGTGCAGGAGCTCTGTGATAAGTATGAGAAGGTATCTACTCCAGTCAGATGGCATATGATTGGCCATCTGCAGCGTAACAAAGTAAAATATATCATCGATAAAGTCGTGCTGATACATTCTGTTGATTCCATGCACCTTGCCAAGCAGATTGAGAAGGAAGCCGTCAAGCATAACACAGACATGGATATCCTTGTGGAAGTAAATGTTGCGGGAGAGGATACTAAGTTTGGCCTGTCCTGTGATGATGTTCTCCCATTTGTAGAGGAAGTAGCACAGTTTCCGCACGTTCATGTCAAGGGATTGATGACCAGTGCTCCATTTGTAGACGATCCAGAAGAAAATAGATGTTATTTTAGGAAATTACATCAATTGTTTGTTGACATAGGGCAGAAAAACATCGATAATGTAAGCATGGAAATACTCTCAATGGGTATGACAAATGATTACAAAATTGCTGTGGAGGAAGGCTCCACGATGGTCAGAGTGGGGACTGCGATCTTCGGTGCCCGCGATTATGGCAATAAATAATTTAGGAGGTACACCGGGATGGGAAGAGTCACCGACAGACTGATCCGTGTCATGAAGCTTAAAGATGACGTGGATGAGGACAGAGATGAATTACAGGATGAGTACGATGAATTTGAGCAGACGGATGATATGATTAATCCTGAGCCAGAAGAAGAGTATGATGATCCTGAGGAGGATAAACCAAAGAGAAAATCCGTACTTAAATTCCGCAGATCAAGCAGAAAGAAGCAGGAAGATGAGGATGAGTATACAGGATATAAGGAGGAAGATACTCCACAGGACAGAACAGTAATTCCGATTGGCGGACCACAGAAAGAGAGCGATGAAGTGAAAGTTATTAAACCACAAGAATTTAATGAGGCACAGATTGTAGCAGAATATTTAAAAGAGGGCAAGACTACTATCGTAAATCTTGAGGGAATCGAGATTGGTCAGGCTCAGAGAATTATTGATTTTATTGGCGGTGCAAGTTTCGCAGTTGATGGAACTTTAAAAGCTATTTCCAATAACATCTTCATTGTTGCTCCGACAAATATCGAGGTGACAGGTGACTTAAGAGATGAGATTGTCAGCGATGACGTGCTCTCACCTGAACTTTCCAAATCCTGATTGAAGAAGAATCTTCGAGGAGGAGACGATCATGAAGGATATCAGGCTGAATGTGACAGCTGAGGGGAAACCGGTCTATGATATCATGATTCGGGATTCCTTTGCGGATCTGCCATCAGAACTTGAAAAACTAGAGATTGCAAATAGACGTGTCTGTATTGTGACAGAGACGAATGTTGCTTCCTACTATCTTGATGATATCAAGGAACTCTTAGAGGGCAAATGTGCTGCTCTTAGTAGCTTTATCTTTGAAGAGGGAGAGCAGAGTAAGAACCTCGAGACGGTAGGAAGATTATATCAATTCCTGATCGAGAGAGAATTTGACCGTCAGGATATTCTCCTGGCCTTAGGAGGCGGCGTTGTGGGAGACCTTACTGGTTTTGCAGCGTCAACTTATTTGAGAGGAATCGATTTCGTTCAGATTCCGACCAGCCTTCTGTCCCAGGTGGACAGCAGTATTGGCGGCAAGACAGGGGTGGATTTCCTTTCTTACAAGAACATGGTCGGCGCATTCTATATGCCTAAGCTGGTGTATATCAATGTGTCTACCTTAAAGACCTTAAGTGACAGACAGTATCACAGTGGTCTAGGAGAGGTGATCAAGCACGGTCTGATTCAGGATGCAGATTATTATCAGTGGCTGATTGATCACAAGGAGATGATTGCCAAGCGTGATTTAGAGTCGATGGCAATTATGGTCTTAGGCAGCTGTAAGATTAAGAGAGCTGTGGTAGAGGAAGACCCGAAAGAACATGGCAAGAGAGCTATCTTGAACTTTGGACATACCTTTGGACATTCTATTGAGAGGATTTTGAATTTCCAGTATGCTCATGGAGAGTGTGTCGGAATTGGCTGTATCCTTGCGGCAAATCTTTCAAGGAAGCGTAGCTATATTACAGACGAAGAATACGAAGAAGTTCGTAAAATATTTGGCTATTTTGATTTTCCTGAGCTTCCAGAAGATATTTCTGTTTCTGAGATTATCGAGGAGACCCATCATGATAAGAAGATGTCTCACGGTAAGATCAAGTTTATCTTGCTTGACGAGATTGGTCAGGCAGGAATTCATACCGATGTCTCCGAGCGGGAGATGGCGGAAGCATTTGAAGACTAAGTAATTATTTTAGAGTTAGAGGGGAACAATCTTGAGAAAAATCAGAGTATTTATCTGCCTTATCTGTGCATTGCTCCTCGATCAGGTGGTGAAGCTCTGGGCCGTGTCTTATCTGCGTGTCCATGGGCCAATCCCAATAATAAAGAATGTGCTGGAGCTGCTTTACGTGGAAAATCGTGGAGCAGCTTTTGGAATCTTTCAGAACAAACAGTGGTTTTTTGCCTTGATATCTATTGTGGTCCTGATTATCATCGCGGTGATCACTCACAGGATTCCAGCGGATCAGCGGTATCAGCCACTCAGGATCTGTCTGTTCTTTATTTGTGCCGGAGCAATCGGCAACCTGATTGACAGAGTAATTAGACGTTACGTTGTGGATTTTATCTATTTTAAATTTATTAATTTTCCAGTATTTAATGTGGCTGATATTTATGTCACTGTGTCAATCTTTTTCCTACTGCTTCTCATCATGTTCCACTACAGTGAGGAAGAGCTGGACGGAATCTTTAAGAAAAGATAACAAATACTCACATCCCCACTTGTAAGCAAGCTTGTAAGCAAGCTTACGTGGGGTGGTGAGTTTTGACACTGAAGTCACAAATAATTTGAGGTAATACATGGAAGATAGTAATCAGAGATATTCCTACTTGATTGATCAGGAGGGTGAAGGTAAGAGGCTAGACCAGTTCCTTGCCGGAGAGCTTGTCAATCAGTCGAGAAGTTATATTCAAAAACTCATAAAAGAAGGACAGGCAACAGTCAATGGCAAGAAGGCGAAACCAAGTCAGCGACTAAACGAGGAGGATCAGGTTGAACTGATTATTCCGCCTCTGAAAGAGCTGGAAGTCCTTCCGGAAAAGATGGACTTAGATATCCTGTATGAGGACGAAGACTTGATTGTAGTCAATAAGCCTAAGGATATGGTTGTTCACCCATGTCCCGGAAGATACCAGGGAACCTTGGTCAATGGCCTTCTCTATCACTGTAAGGATCATCTGTCTGGAATTAACGGGGTTCTTCGCCCAGGAATTGTTCACAGAATTGATAAGGACACGACAGGAGCCTTGGTGGTCTGTAAGACAGACTTTGCCCATCGGTCGCTGGCAGAACAGCTGAAGGTACATTCCATCACAAGGAAGTATGAGGCTATCGTCTACAATAACTTATCAGAAGAAGAGGGGACAGTAGACGCCCCACTCGGACGGAGTCCGAAAGACCGCAAGAAGATGGCTATCGTGCCGAATGGGAAGAGAGCGGTAACCCACTATAAAGTGCTCTCTCATCTGGATCATCAGTTTAACTACATTCAGTGTCAGCTGGAGACTGGAAGAACCCATCAGATTCGTGTTCACATGGCTTCAATCCATCACCCTCTTTTGGGAGATGAAGTGTATGGCCCTCAAAAAAAGGCGTCAGGATTTCCGAATCTTAATGGACAATGCCTTCATGCCAGAATCTTAGGATTCATTCATCCTCGAACTGGAGAATATGTGGAATTCGAAGCACCGCTCCCAGAATATTTCCAGAAGATTTTAAGAGGATTTGGCTTATAAAGATCTTAAGAGGATTTGGATTATAGGTTTACAAACCAGGCAGAATATGATATATTCTGACATGTGCGTTTTTGCACAGAACATTATTTAGAACCTCTGCTAGGTCACAGGACACTCCGACCTTGGCTTCGTAGGGGAGATTATCAATAACAGGAGGATTTTAAAATGATCACAAAAGAGATGAAAGAAGAACTCGTTGCAAAGTATGGTAAGTCTGAGCATGATACAGGATCACCTGAGGTACAGGTAGCAATCCTTACAGCAAGAATCAATGACCTTCAGGCTCATTTCAAAGCTAATCCTAAGGACCATCATTCAAGAAGAGGTCTGTTAAAGATGGTTGGACAGAGAAGAAACCTTCTTGGATACCTTAAGACAAAGGATATCAACCGTTACAGAACATTAATCGAGCAGTTAGGCTTAAGAAAATAATAACTATACTGCAAAAGCAGGACTTGCGATGCAGATGGATATTTATGTACAGATGTATGCAGGGATTGCTTTTCGATAGTTAAGCATACTTAGCGCAGGAGTTATGAGAACGTCGGCTTGCCTTTACGGTCTGCCGGCGTTCCTTGCATATATATAGTTCTTATCAGATGAAGTCAGGTGAAGAATATGAGTAAAGTGATTAGAAATCTTTGTATCAGTCTGGCGGTTCTTCTCGTAATCTTCTGTTATGTTCAGTGGAATCATTTTGGACAGAAGGAAGAACTCAGGGAGGACGGTCTGCTGTATTTTAAGGAACAGGACTATGCTAAGACGATCCAGTATATGGAGAGGGCTCAGAATATCAGCTGTCTGTTTGCATCAAAGATTGACGAAGATATGGAGAGCTATGAGGCTGAGAGCTATTATCAGCTGAAGGAATATGGGAAGGCACTGGAGCTTTTTGGAAACCTTGTGGATGATCATCCTAAGACAGATCGATTCTATATGAGAAAAGGTCAGTGCTATCAGGGACAGAAGAGATATTCCAAGGCAATCAAGACTTATCAAAAGGGATGGGAGAAGACCAAAGAAGGTGTCTTCCTAGATAAGATCTGTGATATTTATCTGAGCAGAGATAATTATAAGACAGCTCTTAAATATGTAAAGCAAGGTGCCAAAGAGCAGGGCCAGTTAGGTCAGAAATTTGCTTTCAAGACAATTGTTGTTTATGAATATGCCGAGAATTACGACAAGGCATATCAGGCAGCAAAAGTATACTGTAAGAAGTATCCTAAAGACGCAAAGGGAAGTAAAGAATTACAGTTCTTAGAGTCAAGAATCTAGACAGCAATCTCACATTCCAACAGTTTGCTTTATTGACACTCATACTAAAAAATGCTAAAATTATTACAACAGTATAGCTAATTTTTATTAATAATAAGGAGTTAAAATTATGGTATCACAGAAAATTACTGTAACAAATCCACAGGGACTGCACATGAGACCAGCAGGAGTTTTTGCAAAAGGCGTTTCAAAATTCCAGAGCGACATCAACATCAACTACAATGGTAAGAAGACTAACGGAAAGAGCCTCTTAAACATTATCGGTGCCTGCATCAAGAGTGGTGCTGAGATCGAGATCGAGTGTGATGGACCAGACGAAGAGGAAGCTTTAAAGACAGCAATCGAACTCATCGAATCTGGATTAGGAGAATAATTCTTCTATATCACACATACGATAATTAGGGGTGAATATAATGTATACAGGAATTGGTGCTTCCGTTGGAATCGGTATTGGTAAGATCGTAGTAATCAAAGAGCCAGACCTTTCTTATTCAACGGCAGCAGTAGAAGATGTGATCGCTGAGAAGGAGAGATTCCAGAAAGCGGTCAACAAGTGTGTCGAAGAGACACAGGCCATGGCCGATGACATGAAGACTCGTGTTGGTGAGAAGGAAGCGGAGATTCTGGAAGGCCATGTACTTCTTCTCATGGACCCTGAATTAACAGGACAGATTGAGTCTAAGATCACCGATGAGAAGAAACCGGCTGAGCTTGCAGTAGAAGAGACTTGTGATATGTACAAGGATATGTTTGCAAGCATTCCTGATGAGATGTTCCAGCAGAGAGCTACTGACGTCGTAGATATCAAGACAGGCCTGTTAAAGATTCTTCTTGGTGTAGAAGATGTAGATATCGCACATGTACCAGAAGGTACAGTATTAGTTGCGGAAGATCTTACTCCATCTATGACAGCAGGAATTAATCCTAAGAATGTTGTAGGTGTTCTCACTGAGATCGGTGGTAAGACATCTCATTCTGCTATTCTTGCAAGAGCTCTTGAGATTCCAGCAGTACTTAGTATTGAGGGTATCGTAAGTAAAGTTACGAATGGACAGAGCGTCATTCTTGATGGAGGAGCTGGGGAAGTTTATCTTGATCCAGATGAAGAGACAGTCAAGAAGTATACAGAGAAGAGAGCTGCTTTCTTAGAGGAGAAAGCTGCACTTGCTAAGTTTATCGGAAAGCCAACTCAGACAGCTGATGGTAAGGTTGTAGAGCTTTGTGCTAATATCGGAAAGCCACAGGATGCTCTTAAGGTAGTTGAGTGTGACGGCGAGGGTATTGGTCTTTTCCGTACAGAGTTCCTGTTCATGGATCGTGATCAGGTTCCTACAGAGGAAGAGCAGTTTGAGGCTTACAAGAAGGTTGTTGAGACTTTAGATGGCAAGCCGGTTATTATCCGTACATTGGATATCGGTGGTGATAAGGAGATTCCTTATCTTCACTTAGAGAAAGAGGAGAATCCATTCCTTGGATTCCGTGCAATCCGTCTCTGCTTAAAGAGACCGGATCTCTATCGCCCACAGCTTCGTGCTCTGCTTCGTGCAAGTGCATATGGTAACTTAAGAATCATGGTTCCTATGGTTACATGCATTGACGAGCTTCGTGAAGTGAAAGCGATGATTGCAGATATTAAGAAAGAGCTTGATAGCGAGGGTATCGCATATAATAATGACGTTCAGGTAGGTATCATGGTTGAGACACCAGCAGCCAGTCTGATGGCAGATGCTTTTGCTAAGGAAGCTGATTTCTTCAGTATCGGTACTAATGACCTGACAGGTTACACAATGGCTGCAGACCGTGGTAATCCTGATGTAGCTTATCTGTATCAGACATACAACCCTGCAGTACTTCGTTCTATCGAGCGTGTAATCAAGGAAGGTAAGAAGGGCGGCGCATACGTAGGTATGTGTGGTGAGGCAGCAGCTGATCCATTACTTACACCGCTTCTGATTGCATTTGGTTTAGATGAGTTCAGTGTTAGTGCTACTTCTATTCTTAACACAAGAAAGACTATCTCCCTGTGGACACAGGAAGAAGCTGAGAAGGTAGCCGAGAAGGCGATGTCTCTGCTTACAGAGAAAGAAGTCGAGGAATATCTGAAATCAGTTGCCAAATAAGGATAACGATTAAGAGAAAGGGTGTTGAGTTTACTCAACGCCCTTTTTTTGCCGTGCATGCAAGTGAACTGTCAGTGACAGTTCAGCTTGTCACTTGATTGCGATTTATGTATATGATATGTCTGACAAGAAGTAGCCAAAGGTAAGGAGGAGAGATGGCCGAAGAATTTAATGAGGGACAGAGAGAGGCAATCTCTCACAATAAGGGTCCAGCTATGGTCCTAGCTGGACCAGGCTCGGGAAAGACTCTTGTGATCACTTACCGTATCCGCTATCTGATTGAGAACTGCGGAGTGAATCCAGCTAATATCTTAGTGATTACATTTACTCGTGCGGCAGCGGAGGAGATGAAGAGAAGATTCCTTAAGTTTGATGGCATGGAGGACAGTCGAGTTGAGTTTGGAACTTTCCATGCGATCTTTTTTATGATGCTTCGTTATGCCTACCGCTACACCGGAGATAATATCCTGAGAGAAGATATTAAGAGGCGTTACATCAAGGAGATTATCACGGGCATGAAGCTGGAGATTGAGGATGAGAACGATTTTATCAATGGGATTATCAATGAGATCAGTTACGTAAAAGGTGAGATGATTGACCTGTCAATCTACCACAGCAGCAACTGTGCGGATGAGATCTTCGCAAATATTTATCATGCTTATAATGCAAGACTAGAACGGGAACGATTAATTGATTTTGATGATATGATGGTATACTGTTACGAATTGCTGACAAGCAGGGAGGATATCCTCAAGATGTGGCAGAATCGTTTCCGCTATATTCTGATTGACGAGTTTCAGGATATCAACCGGGTCCAGTATGAGATCGTAAAGATGCTGGCAGGCGAGAGGAAGAATCTTTTTATCGTGGGGGATGATGACCAGTCTATCTATCGTTTTCGCGGTGCTAAGCCAGAAATTATGCTGGGGTTTGAGAAGGACTTCCCTGGGACTAAGAAGGTGGTTCTGGATATCAATTACCGGAGCAGTAAGGAGATTGTCGTCTCAGCAGAGAGACTCATCCGTCACAATAAGAAACGTTTCGAAAAGAATATGAAAGCTAACCGTGGCTCTAAGGTTCCTGTTATCTACCGTCATCTGAAGAACAGTAGTCAGGAGTGCGGTGATATCATAAGAGGTATCCTCTTCTATTATAAGCATGGGATCCCTTTAGAGCAGATGGCTGTGATCTTCCGAACCAATACTCAGCCGAGAAATCTGGTTGGAAGACTGATGGATTATAATGTTCCTTTTCAGATGAGAGATGTGCTTCCGAATATTTTTGAACACTGGATCGCTCAGGACCTGATCGCTTATATGAAACTTGCTATGGGTCACAATGAGCGCAGTACATTTTTACGTGTGATGAATCGACCGAAACGATACATTTCCCGGAAAATGATTTCCGAAAGTCATGTAGACTTCAAGGCCTTAAAGCAGGAGACCTTTGGAAAACGCTGGCTTTTTGAGAAGATTGATAAGTTCGAGATGGATCTCTATCTGCTTAAAAAGATGGATCCTTACGCAGGAATTCAGTTTATCCGCAAGGGGATTGGTTATGACGATTATCTGAATGAGTATGCCCAGTTCCGTCGCATGAATCCAGACGATTTGGAAGAGATTCTTGATCAGATTCAGGAGAGTGCCAAGGAGTACCAGACCTTTGAAGAGTGGTTTGAGTACATTGACCGTTATGGGGAGGAACTTCAGAAGAGGGTAGAGTCCCGAAAAAATGTGGAGAAGAAGGGAGTCGTTCTGACAACTATGCATAGTTCCAAGGGGCTAGAATATGAAGTTGTCTTTATCATGGATGCCGATGAGGGAGTGACCCCTCATAAGAAGGCGGTCAAAGATGCAGACTTAGAGGAGGAGCGACGCCTCTTTTATGTGGCAGTGACCAGAGCAAAGACTTATCTTTTTATCTATTCTGTTGATGAACTTTATCAGAAAGAAGCGAAGCCGTCTAGATATATTAATGAGATCAGAATTGATCCTGACAAATTCAAAGAAGGACGGAGGGTCAGCCATAAGAGATTCGGCCAGGGAACCATCACAAAGGTAGATGAGGAGAAGATAGCAGTACGTTTTGATGGCCACAGTAAGGTGCGAAGATTCTCTATGGATTATGTGCTGGAAAAAGAGATTCTCAAAGTGATAGGAGATTCAGATTCTGATGGGGGAGAACTGGAATCCTTCCGGGAGATGAAACCTAAGAAGAATTAAAGGTTTTAATGATACGTACTTTGTGCTAGAATTGGAAAAGTTATGAGTTTTATGCCGAGGAAATAGGAGGATAAACAAGCACAATGATAGAATTTTTTAAGGTTATTATCCTTGGAATCGTAGAGGGAATCACAGAGTGGCTTCCAATCAGTTCCACAGGTCATATGATTCTCGTCAATGAGTTTATGAAGCTCAATGTGTCTGATCAATTTATGGAGATGTTCCTTGTCGTGATCCAGCTTGGAGCAATCCTGGCAGTAGTCGTCTTGTTCTTTGATAAGCTGAATCCATTCAGCCCAAATAAGTCGAAACGCCAGAAAGATCAGACCTGGAGACTCTGGTTTAAGGTAATTATCGGATGTCTGCCGGCAGCAATTATTGGTCTTAAGTTTGATGATCTTTTCGACCGTCTCTTTTACAATGCACCGACGGTAGCAGCGACTCTGATTATTTATGGTATTCTTTTTATTGTGATTGAGAACATTAATAAACATAGAACACCATCGATTACGGATTTGAAAGAGTTAGACTTCAGGACAGCATTCTTAATTGGTGTCTTCCAGTGTCTGGCTCTGATTCCGGGAACTTCCAGATCAGGTTCCACCATTATTGGAGCTATGATTTTAGGAACCAGCCGTTATGTGGCTGCAGAGTATTCTTTCTTCTTGTCCATTCCAGTTATGTTCGGAGCCAGCTTCTTAAAGTTAGTGAAGTATGGGTTCCATTATACCGGTTTAGAGGTAGGATATCTTGTGGTAGGTATGGTTGTTGCGTTTGTAGTATCTATTATTGCAATTAAGTTCCTGCTGGGATATATTAAAAATAACGATTTCAAACCATTTGGTGTGTATCGTATCATTTTAGGTATTTTAGTGATTTTATATTTTGCATTTCTTAAGTAATTATGATTCACAGTCCTTTATGAATGAGGTATGATGAGTCTGTAGAATAGATGGATAAGCAATGAGAGGAGTATGGGTATGAAGTACGAGCAGGTTGAGATCCTTGATCAGAAATGTATCGGGACAGATATCTATGACATGACGATACGTTTCGAGTCCGCGGCTAGGCAGGCGAAGCCAGGACAGTTTGTAGATCTTTACAGTAATCATGAACAGCGCCTGCTTCCAAGACCAATCAGTATTTGTGGTTTTGATCGAGAGAAGGGTACGATCCGTCTCGTATACCGTGCCGTGGGAGAGGGAACCAGGGAGTTCTCACAGATGAAGGCTGGGGACACCCTTCGTGCTATCGGACCGCTTGGAAACGGATATAATATCAGAGAGGATAAGGCGATTGTCATCGGAGGAGGACTGGGAGTTCCTCCGATGCTTGCACTTGCCAAGGAATTAGCATGTGAGAAGACGATTGTTTTAGGATATCGCAATGAACTCTTCTTGGCGGACGAGTTTTATAAGATTCCAGAATCCGAGACCTTGATTGCGACGGAGGACGGAAGCGTTGGAGTGAAGGGGACTGTCATTGATGCTCTTGAGGAGAGCAGAGTCAAGGGAGTTGTTATCTATGCCTGCGGACCGATGCCAATGCTTCGTGCGATTGCGGAATATGCAAGAGAGCATGACATGGACGCTCAGATCTCCTTGGAGGAGCGCATGGCTTGTGGAATCGGTGCCTGTTTAGGCTGTGTGGTAAAGACTAAGAGCTTAGGTTCCCACACAAATGTCAACAACCAGCGCGTCTGCAAGGACGGTCCAGTATTTGACGCAAAGGAGGTCTTCTTCGAATGAATCTGAAAGTTAACATTGCAGGAGTAACATTTAAGAATCCAGTGACAACCGCATCAGGAACTTTTGGTTCTGGAGAGGAGTTCTCAAGCTTTGTCGATGTCGGAGCTCTGGGTGCTGTCACAACAAAAGGAGTTGCTAATGTTCCTTGGGAGGGCAATCCTACCCCAAGAATCGCAGAGACTTATGGAGGGATGCTGAATGCAGTAGGTCTTCAGAATCCAGGTGTGGATGTCTTCTGTCGGAGAGATATCCCATTCTTAAAAGAACATGGTGCTTCTATTATCGTCAATGTCTGCGGGCATACCGAAGATGAATATTTAGAGGTTGTTGAGAGACTCTCAGAAGAGCCAGTAGATCTTTTAGAAATTAATGTATCTTGTCCTAATGTCAAAGAGGGAGGAATTGCCTTCGGACAGAATCCAGATTCCCTCTACCACATCACCAGCAGAATTAAGAAGATTGCCAAGCAGCCAATCTCCATGAAGCTTTCTCCGAATGTCACAGATATTACTGAGATGGCTCGTGCAGCGGAAGCTGGCGGAAGTGATGCCATCTCCATGATTAATACCATCACAGGTATGAAGATTGATATACGCCGCAGAGACTTTGTTCTGGCTAATAAGACGGGTGGACTCAGTGGCCCTGCCATCAAGCCGGTAGCAGTTCGGATGATTTA
The DNA here is from genome assembly GCA_036310685.1 of Lachnospiraceae bacterium. Taxonomy (GTDB): domain Bacteria; phylum Bacillota; class Clostridia; order Lachnospirales; family Lachnospiraceae; genus Anaerobutyricum. Next base: position 53,961 of record JAXJRI010000213.1, read on the forward strand.
TCAGGTTCATCAGGCGGTCAAGCTTCCGATCATCGGAATGGGCGGTGTTATGACAGGAGACGATGCGATTGAGCTGATGATGGCTGGAGCAAGTATGGTTTCCGTGGGAACTGCCAACTTCCATAATCCTAGAGCAACTATGGAAGTACTTGACGGAATCAAAGCATATATGGAACAATATAAGGTAGACGACATCAATGAGATCATTGGATGCGTCGGAAGATAATTGCGAGTATACCCTTTTTATAGCTAGGATTAGCAAGACTAGGAGGACATAACATGGAAGATTATAAGAAAGAATTTATAGAATTTATGATAGATTGTAACGTGCTGAAATTTGGAGATTTTGTCACAAAGTCTGGAAGAGAAACACCATTCTTTGTCAATACAGGTTTCTACCGCACGGGGCATCAGTTAAAGAAGCTGGGAGAATACTATGCGAGAGCAATCAAGGATAGCTTCGGATTTGACTTCGATGTTCTCTTTGGACCAGCTTACAAGGGTATTCCACTGACAGTTGCAACAACAGTAGCCATTGCTGAGAATTATGGACCAGACATCCGTTATTGTTCTAACCGTAAAGAGGTGAAAGATCACGGAGATAAGGGTATCCTTTTAGGAAGCCCAATCGAAGACGGTGACAAGGTTGTTATCATTGAGGATGTTACAACAGCTGGAACTTCGATCAAGGAGACGATGCCAATCATCAAAGCACAGGGAGACGTTGATGTCTTAGGCCTGGTAGTATCCGTAGACCGTATGGAGCGCGGACAGGGATCAAAGCTTGCCTTAGAGGAGATTGGTGAGAATTACGGATTAAAGACAACCGCAATTGTTACTATGGAAGAAGTTGTGGAACATCTCTATAATAAACCTTATAAGGGTAAGGTGATTATCGATGATGCCATGAAGGCAAAAATCGATGCCTACTATGATAAATATGGCGTGAAATAGTATCATCATACGAGGAGGTCACATTATGAACGAGAGGGTTTTAAAAAAGCTGAATATTGTCGGGGGTACTGGCATTACGGTAGGTATTATTGCACTGATTTTTGGAATCACAATTGGAATTATCTCTATCGTGAATGGGGCGAAGGCAATCAGCGTAAAGAAGCATATTGAGATCTGACATAACGCCAGAAGGCCGGCAGATATTGTCGGCCTTTTATGCAAGTGTGATATACCTCTATAAAACAGGGCGTTTGGATGCTCACTACACCAGCGGAGGCACAGGAATCATTGAAAAAATATCAGAGAAAGCGGATTGGGTTTGTCAGTATGCTTCTCCTGATTATTTATGCATGCATTATCTTATATTTTGTACTTTTTAGTGACAGGCTTGGCAGAGTGGAGGGATATCAGGATTACCGATATAACCTGAAAATAGGTCAAGAGATTGGGAGATTTATCAAGTACCGTAATGAGATTGCTCCCGGAGCATTCCTCCTCAATGTGATTGGAAATTTTGGGGTTTTTGCTCCGATTGGCTTTCTGGTCCCAATGTGGAGGACAAGACATAAGACCAGATGGTATCAGATTCTTCTGATCTCCTTCTTCTTTAGTCTTGCCATCGAGACTGCACAGCTTTACACAAAGGTGGGCGTGTTTGATGTGGATGACCTTCTGATGAACACGACCGGAGGCATGCTGGGCTATCTTGCCTACCGCCTGATAGGAAGCTTCTATGACTTTAATCGGCGGGGACATTTGCCAAAGAATGAGAAGCAGAAGAATTGACAGATAGATACCGATATATGATTTGAATAGAAGGGGAATGACATGATACAAAGAAATGTACTTTCATTTTCTGAGAAGAAAGTTTCAAAGAATGCCATCATCGCACTGGCGGTCGGCATTGTGACATTGGCAGGATTCCTGCTGTTAATCTTGGCAGCAGTTCTTACCAGTGGACATGTGGGAATTGTTGGAGGACTCTTAGGAGTGATTCTGATGATTCTGGCATTTTTCGGAGTATTCTGGGGAATCATCTCTTATGATGATATCAGAACCAACCAACGATTTAAAATCTCAGGAATTGTGCTGAATATTATTGTGATTTTTATAGGAATCACCCTCATTATGATTCGCTAAGAAGCGGACGATGACAGGCACAAGAGAACAGAGAGGATGTATATAAGCAGATGAATTATAAAGAAGTATTAGCCAAGAAAAATGAAGAGATCAGAGAACGCCATGAACTTGCGATGGAACGTATTCATACCATTGCGGCAGAACGCAGTAACAAGCCCGATGACGCCCTCGGCGATTATTTTCGATTCATGGCTCATCATTTAGAGCAGTGTGATGAACTTTATAAGAAGGTAGCCGATCACTGGCTTTTAGAGGCCCCGGTAGAGGAGCTTGCAAAAGAAAATGCATCGTACTATCAGGATATCTTCCCGGATAATTATGAGTTCTCCTACGCAAATCCAGCTTATGCTGTGAGAAAGTTAGGGGAGGAGTACGGAAGAATCCTGAGCTTTTTATATACACAGCTTCGGGCAATTCGTGCATTTGCCTTTGAGCAGGATCTTTATAAATTTACAATCTTTGAGGAATTATTCTTAGAGATTCACTTTATGTTTGAGAGCGAGGATGTGGCCTACAAGAATATCAAGGCGGCAATCTACGACTTTTTCTATGATTATGCAGATGAATTTATCGGGTGGCGCGTGAGAGAGCTGGTAGACCCATCTCTGTCCTATGCAACAGACTTAGTGCGGAATGCTGATCCAAACGATACGAGATATCTCTACTATTATGGAGATTACATCTCAGATGATGAGACCCAGATGGCAGAGTTCTTATCTTCCCTTCCAGCAGAGGAGATTACCGAGATTGCCTCTACCTTTACGGAAGGCTATAAGAAGGGCTTTGCCTTAAAGGGAGTGGATGTCTCCAAGAAGGGGACAGTGGATATCCGCTACAATGTTGGATTTGAGAGAATTATCCGAGAGAGTATCCAGCAGTTTGAAGCTATGGGACTGAAGCCAGTCATCTATCGTGCTGCCCTTGTTTCTCTTAATAAGAGACAGAATATTAAGATTGGATATGTTTCCACCAGTCCAAACCCACAGTATGATTATGACCATCGTTTTGATGAGGCCATCTATCTTGATAAGCGTATGGTAGATAGAAAAGTGAGCTGCATGAGAAAAGATTATGAGGAGTATGCTGACTTAGCAGCCGGTTATGCGGGTCCAGCTTGTTTTGAGATTTTTGGTGAGGAACCCTTCGAGCCTGTCAGCAAGGAAGAGGCTTACCGTCTTTCCGAGCGTCAGCAGAATCTCAATACGGAGTACCGTGCTCTGACCAACGAGATGATCGGTCAGTTTATCAATCAGGAAGAGCGAAGCTTTACTATCATATCCTTCCCAATCCCACAGATTGGACCGAAGTTCCCAGAGATTTTCGAGGAGATTCGTAAGGTCAACACCTTAGATAATGAGAAATACCAGAGGATTCATCAGACCATCATTGATACCTTAGATCAGTCAGTCGCAGTCCATATCTTAGGACGAGATGATAATATGACTAACATTATGGTATCCCTGCATGAGATCACGGATCCTGACAAGCAGACGAAGTTTGAGAACTGCCTTGCAGATGTCAACATCCCAGTAGGAGAAGTCTTCACTTCTCCAGTCTTAAAGGGAACGACAGGACTTCTTCATGTGACCAAGGTTTATCTGAATGGTCTGTGCTATCACAACTTAAAACTTAATTTTGAGGACGGATACATTACAGACTATTCCTGCACAAACTTTGAGGACCCGGAGGAAGGTAAGAAATATATCAAAGAGAATATACTTTTTGGCCATGATACCTTACCGATGGGAGAACTGGCAATCGGTACTAACACGACAGCTTATGTCATGGCCAAGAAATACGGCATTGAGGACAAACTGCCAATTCTGATTGCCGAGAAGATGGGACCTCATATGGCAGTGGGAGATACCTGCTATTCCTATACCGAGGATGTTAAGGTTTATAATCCGGATGGCAAGGAGATTATCGCCAGGGACAATGAGCGTTCCTTAGAACGAAAGACTGATCCCAAAAAAGCATATTTTAATTGTCATACAGATATCACCATTCCTTATGAGGAGTTGGGATCCATCAATGCGGTGACAGAATCCCGTGTGGAAGTTCCGATTATTCTTGATGGAAGATTCGTTCTGACTGGAACCCTGGAACTGAACGAACCTTTCGACCAGGATGAGGAATATGACGGGGATGTAGAGGACTTGGTTACTAGGTTTGAGAATGAGGAGAAAGAGAGCACGCAGGAGGATAGCGAATGTTAAGAATAGCAGGAGGCCATGTCATGAATCCAGCAGATGGATTCGACGATGTGTGTGATGTGTGGATAGAGGACGGAAAAATTGTCGCACTTGGGGATAAACCAGAGGGAGTAAGGGATGAAGATGTCACAAGCATCAATGCTTCCGGTTTCACGGTTGCACCGGGTCTTGTAGATGTTCATGTTCATTTCAGGGATCCAGGTCTTACCTATAAGGAGGACCTGGAGTCAGGAAGCCGGGCTGCAGCAGCGGGTGGTTTTACCACAGTTGTATGTATGGCCAACACTAAGCCTAAGGTAGACAGTCCTGAAATTATCTCAGAGATTGTTGAGAGAGCTAAGAGGCTCCCAATCCATGTCAATCAGGTTTCCGCAGTGTCCAAAGATTTTAAGGGTCAGGACTTAGTCGACTTTGATGCTATGATCGAGGCGGGAGCTGTTGGATTCTCCGATGATGGAATTCCTCTGACCAATGCCAGATTTATCAGGGATGCCATGATGGAAGCCAAGAGAGTCGATATGCCGATCAGTCTTCATGAGGAAGATCCAAGTCTTAATGATTCCAACGGAGTCAATAAAGGTGAGATTTCCGAAAAGATTGGTGTCGGAGGAGCCCCTGCAATCTCCGAAGACGTCATGGTAGCCCGTGATGTTATGCTGGCAATTGAGACGGGAGCAAAAGTAGATATCCAGCACATTTCCTCTGGAAGATCCGTCGATCTGATTCGCTATGGTAAGGCACACGGAGCTAACATTTATGCTGAGGCAACCCCACATCATTTTACACTGACTCAGGATGCGGTCTTAGATTTCGGAACTTTGGGAAAGATGAATCCGCCAGTCCGTACTGACTGGGACCGTGCCAAGATTATTGAGGGTTTAAAGGATGGAACCATTGAGCTGATCGCAACGGACCATGCTCCTCATTCAACCGAGGAGAAGGAGAGAGAGTTCAATCAGGCACCGAGTGGAATTATCGGACTGGAGACCTCCTTAGCACTGGGTGTAACCAACTTGGTAAAACCTGGCTATCTTACCATGATGGAGCTGCTGGCTAAGATGACAATCAATCCTGCAAGATTATATAAGTTTAATGCAGGAGATATTTCTGTTGGGAAACCAGCGGATGTAGTCATCTTTGATGACAAAAATAACTATCATGTTCAAAAATTTGAGTCAAAAGCGGAGAATTCCCCTTTCCTTGGGGCACTGCTTTATGGTAAAGTCAAGTATACAATCTGTGATGGAAGGATTGTCTATCAGGGATAGTTTCAGCTCATGCATGATATTAATACAGCTAGTTCAAACTATTTTTCACTGAAAGATATCATGCATGAACAGTAACACTTAAAGCTCAAGATAAATGAATTAATTCAAGGCACATATTGCAAAAATGGAGGATACGAAGTACTATGATAGATAAGCTGATTCGTGAGATCAAGAAGAAAGATGCACCGATCGTGGTTGGACTCGACCCGAAGCCTAGTTATATTCCAGAGCATATCTTAAAAGACAGTTATGCAGCACTGGGTAAGACACCAGAGGGATTGGCGGATGCTTTCTTCCACTATAATAAGGGTATCATTGATGCAACTTATGATCTGATCCCAGCTGTTAAGCCTCAGATTGCTATGTATGAGCAGCTCGGTATTCCGGGAATGATTGCATTTAAGAAGACCTGTGATTATGCGAAGAGCAAAGGTCTGGTGATTATCGGAGACATTAAGAGAGGCGATATCGGTTCTACTTCAGAAGCTTACGCGGTCGGCCATCTTGGAACTGTTGAGATTGGGGGACAGAAGTTCTCCCCGTTCAGCGAGGATTTTGTCACGGTCAATCCATACCTTGGAAGTGATGGTGTGAAGCCATTTATCAAGATTGCCAAGGAAGAGAAGAAGGGTATCTTCGTACTCGTTAAGACTTCCAATCCATCCAGCGGTGAGTTTCAGGATCAGGAGATCAATGGTAAGCCACTCTATGAGCTGGTTGCAGATAAGGTAGCTGAGTGGGGCGCAGACCATATGGGAAGCGACTACAGCTATGTCGGTGCAGTAGTCGGAGCTACTTATCCAGAGATGGGAGCAGTTCTTCGTAAACTTATGCCGAAGAATTATATCTTAGTGCCGGGATATGGTGCACAGGGTGGAAAGGGCGAAGACTTAAAGCCATTCTTCAATGAGGATGGATTAGGAGCTATCGTCAACAGCAGCCGCGGAATCATCTGTGCTTATCAGAAAGATCCATACAAGGAGAAGTTCTCCGCAGAGAATTATGCAGATGCCAGCCGTCAGGCAGTACTCGATATGAAAGAGGACTTAAAGCAGGCATACGTACGTTAGTACGCTTTATACGATACTTACATTCTATCTCGAATGTTTGTGATAAATATATACTTTTTAATTCATCATAAGAAAGGACGCATACAATCATGGCTAAAGTAGGAATTGTAATGGGAAGCGACTCAGATATGCCGATTATGGCAAAGGCAGCTGATGTTCTTGAGAAACTTGGTATCGAGTTTGATATGACAATCATCTCTGCACACAGAGAGCCAGAAGAGTTCTTCAACTATGCTAAGACAGCTGAGGAGAAGGGTTATAAGGTCATTATCGCAGGTGCAGGTAAGGCAGCTCATCTTCCAGGAATGTGCGCAGCAATCTTCCCAATGCCTGTCATTGGTATCCCAATGAAGACATCAGATCTCGGTGGAGTAGATTCATTATATTCTATCGTTCAGATGCCGACAGGAATCCCAGTAGCTACCGTAGCAATCAATGGAGCAGCTAACGCTGGTATTCTTGCTGCCAAGATTTTAGCAACATCTGATCCTGAACTTCTCAAGAGATTAAAAGAGTATTCTGCTGATCTTAAGAACCAGGTTGTTAGCAAGGCAGAGAAACTTGATCAGATTGGATACAAAGAGTACATCAAGCAGATGTAATAGCCCTAATTAATAATTGACAAGTTAAGAAAGGATTTCCTAATGGATTATAAGAACGCAGGAGTAGATATTGAGGCTGGATACAAATCGGTAGAGCTGATGAAGGGGTATGTAAAAGAGACCATGCGTCCGGAAGTTTTAGGAGGACTCGGTGGCTTCGCAGGAGCTTTCGATCTTGCTAAGATTAAGGACATGAAGGATCCAGTTCTTCTGTCTGGTACTGATGGATGTGGAACTAAGGTCAAACTTGCTTTTGTTATGGACAAGCATGACACAATCGGAATCGATGCCGTTGCTATGTGTGTCAACGATATCGCATGTGCTGGCGGAGAGCCATTATTCTTCTTAGACTACATCGCTTGTGGAAAGAACTATCCAGAAAAGATTGCCACAATTGTAAAGGGCGTTGCAGAGGGATGTAAGCAGTCCGAGTGTGCCCTGATCGGTGGAGAGACTGCTGAACATCCAGGACTTATGCCTGAGAGTGATTACGACTTAGCTGGATTTGCAGTAGGCGTGGTTGAGAGAGACGAGATTATCGATGGGTCAACCATCAAGCCAGGAGATGCTCTGATTGGTATCGCCTCCACTGGCGTACACAGCAATGGATTCTCACTGGTTCGTAAGGTGTTCGATATTACAAAAGAGAACTTAGAGACTTTCCGCCCAGAACTTGGAAACACTCTTGGAGAGGCACTTCTGGCACCTACAAGAATTTATGTGAAGGCTTTAAAGAATGTGAAGAAAGCTGGCGTAAAGGTGAAGGGATGCTCCCACATCACAGGCGGCGGATTCTATGAGAATGTGCCTCGTATGCTTCCAGAAGGTGTTCGCGCAAAGATTAAGAAAGATAGCTACACCGTTCCTCCAATCTTTGACCTTCTCGCAAAAGAGGGAGATATCGAGGAGAAGATGATGTACAACACCTTTAATATGGGTATCGGTATGGTACTTGCCATTGATCCTAAGGATGTTGACGCAACACTTGCTGCCTTAAAAGAGACAGGAGATACTGCGTATGTCATTGGTGAGATCGAGGCAGGAGATAAAGGAGTAGACTTATGTTAAAACTTGGTGTCTTAGTGTCCGGCGGAGGAACCAACCTCCAGGCTATCATGGACTCGATTGACAGCGGAATGATCACGAATGCAGAGCTTTCCGTGGTCATCAGCAATAACAAGGGAGCTTATGCCTTAGAGCGTGCTAAAAAGTACGGTGCAGAGGCTTTAGTTCTCTCACCAAAGGATTATGACGACCGTGCAGACTTCAACAAAGCTCTTGAGAAGGAACTGACAGACCGAGGAATCGATCTTGTCGTTTTAGCAGGATATCTTGTTGTGGTACCGGAGAATGTCATCCGTGCATTTCCTAATCGTATCATCAACATTCATCCTTCTCTTATCCCATCCTTCTGCGGAAAGGGATGCTATGGACTTCATGTTCATGAGAAGGCCTTAGAAAGAGGTGTCAGAGTATCTGGAGCGACCGTACATTTCGTAGATGAGGGGACGGATACAGGTCCAATCATCTTACAGAAGCCGGTTATGGTAGAGCAGGATGATACCCCAGAGACTCTTCAGAGAAGAATCATGGAGCAGGCAGAGTGGAAGATTATGCCAAAAGCAATCGACCTCATTGCCAATGGAAAAGTACATGTGGAAGGCCGCAAGGTCACGATTGATAAATAATCGCATTTGCGTTAAGGAGGACTCATAGTGAAAGTATTAGTTGTCGGAGGCGGCGGAAGAGAACACGCTATTTGCTGGGCTGTCGCAAAGAGTAAGAGAGTCGATAAGATCTACTGTGCACCAGGTAATGC
>JAXJRI010000214.1:0-2763 GCA_036310685.1 Lachnospiraceae bacterium
CCAGTATGATTAAGGGCTGAACCCCACACTGATCTTACTTCGGTGGAACACTCCGCATGTAGATCCATGGCCATACTGCAGGATTGACTAGTGATTCTTATATCTACTCTTTCTCAAACGATGAATCCCAGCTGCCTTGATATTCAGATCAGCCAATGATATCATCGCATTCTTTGTCTTCAGAATAAGAAAACCATTCTCATCCAAACGACACGTGCAAAACTTCTTATTGTTCTTATCCTTAATGAAATACTCTTGACAACTCATTTCCATTCTCCCTCATTTGATTATTTCGTCTGGTTCATCGATAAATAGACGATAGCATAATACAAAATGAAAATCTTAATAAGGAGTGAATCCAGCTACCCTATCTTTCCAATTTCAGTCAGATTGATTTTCAACTACTGAAGAACATATCTGCACCGTATACCACCAATGCGAAAAATACGCGCAAATCACAGTGCTTATGTTTTCAGATACTTATTCAGCAATATGTATCATAGAATGAATTGATGCACAATGCTGGTTTAAGGTCATTCATGCTCCATACCGGTTCCGTGGGTCTATATACCGATATGGAGAATCATAACCGATCGCTCTTCTTGTAATCTTGACTCTTCTGCTCTTGTCCTCCATTGATCTCTCTGCTTCATCTTTTGTCAGAAACAATCGACTTCCCCTTAACGCCGAGAACGATCCATCCGGGAAATTCACGATAAAGAATCCCCTTCGATAATCCTTGATCATTACCTTGGTTACCACCATCCCGTTCTCCACTACAAATGCCATCTGATTTATCATATGTATCACCTTCCCAGATATGTCCTCATTAACATACTGGATGCATCCAGAACAAAAGTCCCATTCTCCTTCTGCTGCAGACAGAAGAAATATTATCGATTATATGTTCGATTGCCTCTTGACGAGTCCTTCATTAAGCCATATAATCTAGTTAGAATATTTGTTCGGAACTTCTGTTTGTGTTTATATCTTATCACAACTCTCTTAGATTCCATCGGAAATAAGGGAAAGTTTTCAAAAAAATTTATGGAGGAACTGAAAATGACATTAGGAGAAAAGATCAAAGCCTTAAGAACATCACAGAATCTGACACAAATGGATTTATCCGTCATCAGCGGAATAACCGAAAGAACCATTTATACCTTTGAATGTAAAGAATCTCATCCAAGGAGATCAAGCATTAATAAACTGGCGAAGGCACTCAATGTCTCTCCCGACTTCTTAATGGATGACACCCAAGACGATCCTGGACTCGCAGTGGATCAGGAAAGCTTCTATCGGAAAGCGAAGGAACTCTACGGTTATCGGGGAATGAAACAGGCAAAAGAACTTATGAAAGATTCTGGTGCTCTCTTCGCAGGAGGAACCGTCGATGATACCGCCAAGAAGGTGGTCATGGATGCCTTGATCGAGCTCTTCTTCCTGGCGAAGAAAGAAGCCCATGATAAGTTCACTCCCCGGAAATACAGAAATCATCATAGGAACTTAGAAGAAGGACGTTAAGATATGACCACGGATTACATTGTACAGAAGGTGAATCAGATTATTGAACATACCGGTACACGCAATCCACAAGAGATCTGTGAGCAGCTGCGCATCTCTGTCATCTACAGGAATCTTCACCGGGAAACCGGTGGACTGTACTACTCTCAGTCACGGGGACGCTACATCATGATTGACGACAATATTTCCATGGAGTTCCAGAGAACATTACTCGCTCACGAACTAGGGCATGCGGTACTACATCAGGATTTGGCGATGATGAAAAGCAATCACTTCATAGAATTTGATACAGATGACATCAACCACTTGGAATACGAAGCCAATATATTTGCCGCAGAGCTGCTGCTGGAAGACAGCTCTGTGTTGGAGGATCTTTTCCAATACACAATCTCCCAGGCTGCCTGTAGATTAGAGGTGCCGGAAGAACTACTAGTCTTCAAACTACGGCTCATGAATAAACGCGGACTTTTCAGCAGAGAAGTAGGTCCGGTGAATTCAGCCTTTTTAAAGAACATAGAAAGGAGGACCCAGACGTGCTGACATTTGGAGAAAAATTAAAGGTTGTCAGAAAGGCAAAAAACATCACACAAGCAACACTCGCAGAAATGACCGGTATATCGGTCCATTCTATTAGTAACTATGAAAAACACGGAAAAATAGCTAAAAGCAGCAACGTATTAAAACTGGCACACGTTCTAGAAGTTCGGCCTGAATATTTTCTCGATCCAGAGGATGAAGATCCAGGCGACAAGATCGATCAAGGCAAATACTGCGAGATGATTGAGAGATACATTACAGCCAACTGGTCACGTTTGTCAAAAAGGCTCCTCGTTAAAGCGCGAGACCTCTTAAAAGATCATAATCTCACCGAAGAAGAAAAAGAACACATTCTCCAGGCAATATGGGAGAACTACGAAAACTCGATCAGTAGCGAAAATCATGAAGAACCTGCCCCTCCAGCAACCCATGGATATATTGTACCAGAGGGAAATGGTAAACAATACAAAAAACAGGCTCTCGAACAGCAGAAAGTCGCTGGATGGTTCGATGACAACAAACTAGTGAGAACGTCATGACAAGATGAATAACGACAAACCCCTCTCCGTATGCCAATGATGGTATACAGAGAGGGGTTTTTATGTTGAATTAGATAGGATTTCGCGCATAGTTATGTATCTATTTCTCCTTGTTAACTTCCAGTGTTTTTCCATCTCGAATCTCAGATGAGTGCTCTTCATC
>JAXJRI010000215.1:0-7639 GCA_036310685.1 Lachnospiraceae bacterium
ATATCCTGAGAATCTGCAGTGAAGTTTGTATCAGCCCCATTCTGTCCGGAAGTTCCCCAGCCTCTGGCATTCTGGTTGCCCGTTACCTGAAGGAAGTAATCTGTATCTGATGGATAGTTGATATCTACATCTTTTAAATAGAAGGTAGACTTGGTGTTGGTCGTGTAGAAGATGCCTCCCTCTTTGGCGGTAATGCTTCCACCATCCATAGTAAAAGTACCATTTCCTTCTTCAGAATCTCCAGACATACTCTGATAAAGAATAACATTCCAGATGACATCATTCTGAGAATCGGATGTCTGGCTTGAGCTGAGATCAGAGTTGTAAAGTCTTAAGGTGTTGGCTCCTTCCAGGCAGACACCTTCGGATCCATTGGCTGTCAGCTTGGCTTTGTTTATCGTGATATCTGCAGTGCAGTAGACTGCTGGAGATCCTGAGCCATTGCTGGTGTAAGTTCCACTATCTATGACCATGGTTCCACCTCCCCGGTCACTGCGGATGGCTGCGGAAGACCCTCCCTCGGTATTGACGTTGCAGTCATAAGCGTATAGCTTACCTCCTCCAGCCACGTGAAGTCCTCCCGATGTATCCTGCTTCGTTGAGATATTCGTATCGGAAACATAGGTGACCCCGTCTCCATAAGAGAATATGCCTGTGCCGCCCGCGGCATCGGTGGATATGCTGCCGTTCTTGATCACTGCCGTAGCATCGGTATTCAGGATGGCAGCTCCCACCCCGTAGAAGCTTGCATTATCCCCACCAGTAGAGTCCGAAGATGTCCTGGTCACGGTAGCATTCTTTAAAGTGACATTTGCTCCATTCGAAATATTCACTGCATTTTCATCGGTCCCAGTGGAAGAATAGGTCTTGCCGGATTCTTCGGTATCTGAGATGATACTCTTGACGGAAGAATAAGATGAAGGCTTCGAGGACTGCCCTCCTGGTCCGCCAGCAGGTGCCTGCCCTTTGCCTGGTCCCTTTCCCTGCTGAGAATCCTGTTCAGAAGTATCTGACTTACTAGACTGTTCAGACTTACCCGACTGCGCTGTATTATCAGAACTGCTCTTAACACTACCTGAACTGCATCCAGAGACAACTACTGAGATAGCCATCATCCCACACATCATCGCGGCGATTACTTTCTTATTCCTTAATTTTGCCATATCGATACCTCCTGTCTATCATGATTTGACAGAAGTATACCGAGAAAATGTATCGAAAAAGTGGAGGCAGTGTGAACATAGTGTGATGAATACCAAAAAAAGAGTGATTCCCAATAATTGGATTGGAAATCATCCATTTGTTGTTTACAGGATATCGATCATCTCTCCAGCTAATGCTTTGTTGATGGAACGAACCGCACAGAATTTACCGCACATAGAGCAGGTATCACTGTGATCATCTTCAGGTCTGCGGGAATCACGGATCGCTTTGGCAGTTTCAGGATCCAGGCAGTATCTCCACTGCTCTTCCCAGTCAAGCTTACGGCGGGCATCAGCCATCTTATCATCAACGTCGCGGGCTCCTGGAAGTCCCTTAGCGATATCAGCGGCATGAGCTGCAATCTTAGAAGCGATGATTCCAGTGCGGACATCATCGACATTCGGAAGTGCCAGATGCTCTGCAGGAGTGACATAGCAGAGGAAAGCTGCTCCGTTCATCGCGGCGATCGCACCACCGATTGCGGCAGTGATATGATCATAACCAGGTGCAATATCAGTTACTAACGGTCCAAGGACATAGAATGGTGCTCCGTGGCAGATGGTCTGCTGAACTTTCATGTTGGCAGCTACCTGATCCATCGGAACATGCCCTGGTCCCTCGACCATAACCTGAACGTCCTTCTCCCAGGCACGCTCAGTAAGCTCGCCTAATCTGATCAGCTCGCCGATCTGAGTGGCATCAGTAGCATCTGCGAGACATCCTGGTCTGCAGGCATCTCCCAGAGAAACGGTCACATCATACTCACGGCAGATATCCAGGATCTCGTCATAATATTCATAGAATGGATTCTCCTCACCGGTCATGGACATCCATGCGAAAACAAGAGAACCTCCACGGGATACGATATTCATCTTACGTTTTCCGGCTTTGATCTCCTGAATGGTCTTCTTATTTAAACCACAGTGGAGAGTAACAAAATCAACACCGTTCTCTGCATGGAGACGAACCACATCGATAAAGTCTTTAGCAGTCAGAGTGTTCAGATCTCTCTGATAATGAATGACAGCGTCATATACTGGAACAGTTCCGATCATGGCAGGACATTCACTGGTAAGTTTCTTGCGGAATGGCTCAGTATTCCCGTGACTGGACAGGTCCATGATAGCCTCTGCTCCCAGATTGACTGCATTCAGAACCTTCTGCATCTCTACATTATAGTCCTTGCAGTCTCTGCTGACACCAAGATTAACATTGATCTTGGTCTTTAACATGGATCCGATACCATTTGGGTCAAGACATGTGTGCTTTACATTGGCAGGGATGGCAACCTTACCTTCGGCGACCCAGCCGCGGATATTCTCTGCTGGCTGATTCTCCTTTGCGGCCACCTTCTCCATCTCAGGGGTGATGATTCCCTTTCTTGCTGCTTCCATCTGTGTGTGATAGTTACGATTCATAGTACCTTGTGCTCCTTTCCGAGTAATGCCTGAAGTGGTGCTCCCATCAGGCCAGAGCAGAAGACAACAAAAAATGGAGCCCCCAGAGGCTCCGTCAAAAATCGTATCAGTACTTGCGATATCAGACATCCCTCCGCCGGCATAATCCGGATCAGGTGATAAAGGTCGTGTCAATGACACCTCTCAGCCCATGGGCTCCCTTTGTCGTACATCTGCATGAATTAAATTTGAACAGGTCAATCATACCACAATGGCATGCAGGATACAATGCTAGATGAATAGAATATAGGTTGTGTATGCTAGATTAATAGAATATAGGTTGTGTATGCTAGATGCGCAAGAATAGATGTTGATTTATCGCCGCATTTCTTAGGTATCCTACAGGCATATCATACTGCCCAGTGATGGCGATATGCTCTTTGCAAACATATGGTCGATGTAGTATACTAGGATTAGTTAAGATATGACCTTTTGAAAAAGTATAAAAGTGCAAAAGTGTGGAATTACAAGAGAGTAGAAGGGCAAAAGTATAGAAGAACAAAAGAGAAGAAGTGCAAACGTGTAGAAGTGCAAACGTGCAGAAGTACACAATGTAGAAGCAAAAAAATGTAAGAGTGCAAAAGTGAAGAAGTACAAAATGCAGAAGCGAAAAAATGTAAGAGTGCAAACATGTAGAAGTGTAAAAGAGTAGAAGAGAAGAGGTGAGAAGATGGACAGAGTTTATATTGCGATTGATCTGAAATCATTCTACGCATCGGTGGAATGTCGTGAGAGAGGGCTAGACCCTCTTCGGACCAATCTGGTCGTGGCGGATGCTTCCCGAACAGACAAGACCATCTGTCTGGCAGTCTCCCCACCTCTCAAAGCTCGTGGGATTTCAGGAAGACCCCGCCTGTTCGAGGTGATCCAGGGGGTTGCGCAGATCAACACCGACCGAAAGATACAGAATCAGAGAAAAGCATTCACTGGGGAATCTTATGATGACTTGGAGCTTAAGGCAGACCCTTCCTTAAAGGTATCCTATATCACTGCCCCGCCGAGAATGGCCAAATACATCGAGTACTCCACCAACATTTATCACATTTACTTAAAGTATGTTGCCGAGGAGGACATCCATGTCTACTCGATCGATGAGGTTTTTATGGACGTGACCAATTATCTCAATACCTACAAGATGACCCCGCACCAGCTGGCCATGACCATGATTCAGGATGTGCTTCGGGAGACGGGAATCACAGCGACCGCGGGAATCGGAACCAACCTCTATCTGGCCAAGATTGCCATGGATATCGTTGCCAAGCATATCCCTGCCGATGAGGACGGGGTTCGAATCGCGGAGCTGGATGAGCAGAGCTATCGCCGACAGCTCTGGACTCACCAGCCCCTGACGGATTTCTGGAGAATC
Organism: Lachnospiraceae bacterium; assembly: GCA_036310685.1. GTDB lineage: Bacteria > Bacillota > Clostridia > Lachnospirales > Lachnospiraceae > Anaerobutyricum. The sequence continues at coordinate 4,027 of JAXJRI010000215.1, forward strand.
GGAGGAGGATACGCAAGGAAGTTAATCGCGCACGGGATTTATACCATGGGGGACGTGGCTCAGTGTTCCCTCTATCAGGAGGACCTCCTCTACAAGCTCTTTGGGATTAATGCGGAGCTGCTGATTGACCATGCCTGGGGTTATGAATCCTGTACCATTGCAAAGATCAAAGCTTACCGGCCTAAGGCAAGCAGCTTGGGCTCTGGACAGGTTCTGATGAAGCCTTATGACTTTCATCAGGCTAGGCTGATTGTAGCAGAGATGGTGGATAACCTGACTCTGGAACTGGTTGAGAAGGGCTTAGTGACCAATCAGGTTGTCCTCCATGTGGGTTACGACCGGGCGAATCTGGATGATGCCCAAAGGCGGAAGGAATATCATGGACCGGTCTCCAAGGATTTCTATGGAAGACTGGTTCCAAAGAGTGCCCACGGAAGCGAAAATATCTGGCATCATACTTCGTCCTCCAGGCAGATTATTGGAGCAGCTTTGAAACTTTATGACAGGATTGTCGACCCAATGCTCCTGGTCCGTCGAATCTCCGTGACCTGCACCCATGTCAAACTGGAAGCCCAGATAAAGGAAGAGAAAGTCACTTACGAACAGCTGGACCTCTTCACGGACTATGCTGCCCTGCAGAAGCAGAGGGTAGCCCAGAAGGATGAGGAGGAGAGGGAGAAGAAAATGCAGCAGGCTGCTCTTGCTATCAAGAAGAAGTTCGGGAAGAATGCGATCCTAAAGGGGATGAATTTCCAGAAGGGATCTACCATGAGGGAGAGGAATAACCAGATTGGAGGGCACAAGGCTTAAGATTCTCAAATTCATGTCATGGGATGATGTGGATGTCAAAAGTGACTATGGATTGTTCCGTCGCTTTGTGACTCCCTCTTAAGTCATGTGGTGGTATTGAATGCGCTCTAGAACAAGAAGATTTGCCTAAATTAGGAAAAGGAAGACTATGCAGAAGATATCCTGGCACAATGTGAGAGGTGCCACACCGGAAGAATTACAAGAGGAAGAGAAGAAGGCATTGGAGAGATATGGTTCTATCATCAATCTGCCCCATCCTATCTCCAAAAAGCATCCCCGCATGCCCCTCTGGGAGCGGGCTGCCCAGTTCTCGCCATTTGATGCTTTGACTGGCTATAGTGATGCGGCCAAAGAGACTGCCCGGCAGACGGACAGCAAGCGGGAACTTACGGAGGATGAGAAGGAGCAGGTCAATGAGAAGCTGCAGATCCTTTACGAAAGCCTACAGAGGGGAGAGCCTGCAGCGGCAAAGATCGAGTATTTCGAGCCTGATCTGAAAAAGGAAGGCGGAGCTTATCTAACGGTCCAAGGAAAAATATTAAAGTTTGACCTCTACCGGAGGAAGATTACCATGGAGGGTGACCGGAAAATCCCGATCGATCAGATTCAGGAGATTAGTCTTACACAAGAGGATGGCGACTAGATCCATACATTATCTTGAAATATGCATCTAGGCGCCATATTTTTTGAAAAAAGGTTGGTGGAAACCAATATCATTTGAAAAGAGACTGGTGGAACCCAATATCAATCTAGATAAGACTTAAAATCTAGATGAGACTTAAGAACATCTGAATGGTTCGATCGATAATCTTATCGTTATAGTCAAATCCAGCTGTGTGGAGTGGTGGGTAATCTTCCCCGTTACCCATGTAGAACATGGCTCCCTTGATGTGCTTGGTGTAGTAGCCAAAGTCCTCGGAGGCTCTCCAAGGTTCCTTCATCTCTAAGCATGGATAGCCATTACTTCGGGCGGCAGCTCTTACTTTCTCCACAGCGGATGTTACGTTCCTGGTCTCTGGGAAGTAGTCGTGTTCTTCTTGGTTGGTCTCAAGTCCATAGGTTCTAGCCAGGTCTCTTGCGTCAGCCAGAATCATCGCTTTGACTGCCTTCAGATCTTCCTCCTCATTGGCGCGAAGAGTGAAGGAGACAGATCCCTGACCTGGGGAGACTCCAAAGTCCATGTTGCCAAGAGAGATGTCGACTACAGTGATCAAAACCATATCCTGTAAGCAGCTTTTGTCGAGAGTGGAAGCATATGCTACCAGCTTGGCCATAGAAAGTGCCGGACTGATGCCATGTTCCGGTTCACTGGCGTGGCAGGTCTTTCCAGTAAATGTGACGGTTAGTCCCACGGAAGCGCACTGAGTCAGCCCGTCTCGAACGACCACAGTCCCCTCAGGATAACCGCTTCGATTGTGGAAAGCATAGACTTCTCCGACCCTTTCTTTCTCAAGAAACTTGGCGCAGGCTTCCCCACCGAGTCCGATCTCTTCTGCGGGCTGGAAGACCAGGTAGATGGTTCGGTCAAAAGACATCTGATCAACCGCCATGGCCACTCCGCAGAGGGTGGAAGCGTGACCGTCATGACCACACTTGTGGGAGACTCCAGGATTCTTAGAATCGTAAGGCAGTCCCAGATGTTCCTCAATTGGGAGAGCATCATAATCTGCCCGGAAAGCAATGGGAGCTTTGTTGGAATCTCCGTTTCCACTCACATACTCCTTGACAGCATAGAACCAACTGCCCTGGTCTACCAGCTTAAGACTGGTATTGTCCTTAAGAAATGTCATCAGTCTGCATTTGGTCTCTCGTTCCTGGCAGGAGAGTTCCGGGTATTGGTGCAGCAGATGACGCAGTTCGGTTACCTTATCTATTATTATCTGATTCATAATGACCTCCTATCAACTGTATCTTAGTTTAACTCATCTAGACTTGACCTACAACTGAAACGTTTATAAGCAGACACAGAACATATCTGAGGGCTTTTTAGTATCTTGAACAGATAAGCCTATTATGATAATCTCGTGTCAAGAGAAATAAATTAGCAGGGGATAATTATGAACGATACGATAAGTTATTACAATCAAAATGCAAAAACTTTTGTTGACTCTACGGTCGGAGCGGATGTCTCTAGGTTACGATCCAGGTTTGAAAAGTACCTGCCAGATGGCGGGGAAGTACTTGATTTTGGCAGCGGCAGTGGGAGAGACACTTATGAGTTCTTGAAGGAAGGATATCAGGTCGATGCTATTGACGGCTCAGAGGAGCTCTGCCTCTATGCGAGCAAACTTACTGGGATTCATGTACAGTGCATGAGATTTCAGGACTTTATTGCAGGCAAGAAGTATGATGGGATCTGGGCATGTTCTTCCCTACTTCATCTTACCTTTTCGGAATCAGCTGCGGTGATGGAGCAGGTAGTGAAGGCACTGAAGCCGGGAGGAGTCCTTTACATGTCATATAAATATGGTGATTACGAGGGAGACCGGAACGGCAGATACTTTATAGATATGACAGATGCAAAGTTCAATACTCTCATGGAGAAGGTCCCAGGGCATGAGAAGGTGCGAATCCTGGAGCAATGGATCACCTCTGATGTTAGAGAGGGAAGGGAAGACCAGAAGTGGTGGAATGCCATTTTGAGAAAGGTAGAATGGCTGTGTTAGTTAATTTTATTGAAACTAATACTAACATTTGACCGGCAGAAACCAGTCTGGGCGAGCCATCGCCCGCTATCTGATATGACTCAGACTACGTTGTACACCTTGATCTTTCCAAAGAGGTATTCCGTATCCTTCTGGAG
>JAXJRI010000216.1:0-10147 GCA_036310685.1 Lachnospiraceae bacterium
GGTTCCGCACCATTCCCAATCCCACAGCCAAATCCTAATGTCAAACCGCCTAGAATGGCAGACCGTAACGAAGCCAAGTCTCTGATGCAGGAGTACCGAAAGATTCCTGGACATCCAATTCAGATTTTCGATGAGGAGAACAAGGCCTTAGGTAAGGTTATTGCCGAAGCAAGAGAGGCGATCAATACCAAGCCAGTAGCGCAGGCACTTCCAGCTTTAGAGAAGATGAGAAGTATTTCCGGGCATTATTCCAAGAAGGGTGACCTGATCTATCCACTTTTAAAGACCAAGTATGGTGTGACAGGTCCTTCTGATGTCATGTGGACTGTGGATACTGAGGTCCGTGATGATTTCCGCATCATCTGTCAGAGTGCAGAGGATACAGAAGAGTGGAAAGAGAGAGCTCTTGCCAACTTAAAGAGGGCAGAGGAGATGATCTATAAGGAGGATAATATCCTCTTCCCAATCTGTGTACAGTTCTTTGCGGAGGATGAGTGGCCAGAGATCCGTCAGGAGATCAACCATTATGCACCTACCTTAATTGATGGCTATCAGGAGTGGGAGGGTATGAAGACTTCCACCCAGCCTGAGAAGAAAGAGGCAGGCGAGGATGAGATTGTCTTAGCAGGAGGACATTTCACCAAGGAGCAGTTAGCTGCTGTCTTAGATACCATTCCGCTGGAGATCACCTTTATCGATGAGAATGACATCAACTGTTTCTTCAATGACGGCGAGGGAGAGAAGATATTTAAGAGACCGAAGATGGCGATTGGAAGAGAAGTTTATTCCTGCCATCCTCCAAAGGTAGAACAGGTTGTCCGTGGTATTATCGGAAGCTTTAAGAGCGGAGAGCAGGACCAGGTTGCTATCTGGCACACCATGAAGGGCGAGCCGGTCCTAGTCAAATATATGGCAGTCCGTGACAAGCAGGGCAAGTACTTAGGAACCATGGAGTGCGTACAGAAGATGGGCTTTGCTAAAGAACATTTTGAAAAAAATTAAAAGAGTATCGTTTTTTACAATACAGCCTTCTATTCCCGTGATAAATTAAGTGGCATAAGGAGGAAAATTAATGAAAAAAGCAAAGACGCTGGAGGATAATCTGGCGTCTTATTTTTTTGCTTAGCATGCAAGTGAACTGCAGTGGCAGTTCAGCTTGTCTCTTTCATTTCGAGATCAGAAAGTGGGGAATGAGTATGGATAGGATTTGGAATCACCCAATTCTTGGTGAAACACCAGAACGAAGAAAGATTACATTTACTTGCGATGGAAAAACCTTAGAAGGTTATGAGGGAGAACCGATTGCGGCAGCACTTCGTGCGGCAGGCATTATGGTTCACAGATATACAAAGAAAAAACATGAGCCGAGAGGAGTCTTCTGTGCGATCGGACGATGCACCGACTGTGTTATGGTTGTAGATGGACAGCCTAATGTCAGAACCTGCATCACACCGTTGAAAGAAGGGATGAAGGTTCAGACACAGTATGGAGTTACCGCAGTGCCATTTGATCAGATTCCTGAAGAATCCAAGAAAGCACTGGAGAGATAAGGAGGGTTTGCAATGATTACAAAAAGATATGAGATGATCGTGATCGGTGCCGGCCCGGCCGGACTTTCCGCAGCGATTGAGGCAGCAAAGCATGGAGTTTCCGTAGTGGTTTTCGATGAGAATGCAAGACCAGGCGGACAGTTATTTAAACAGATTCATAAATTCTTCGGATCCAAAGAACATAAGGCTAAGATACGTGGATTTAAGATTGGAGAAGAGTTGCTGGCAGAGGCAGAGAAATATGGTGTCAAGGTTGTACTGAATGCTCCTGTCATGGGACTTTATCCAGAGAAAGAGATTACCGTCAAGATTAACAATAAGATTGAGCATGTAAAGGGTGACAGCATCTTAGTTGCTACAGGTGCCAGCGAAAATATGATCAACTTCAAGGGCTGGACTCTCCCAGGTGTCATCGGTGCTGGTGCTGCTCAGACTCTGATGAATCTTCATCATGTAAAACCAGGCAATCGTATCCTGATGCTTGGAACAGGTAATGTTGGACTGGTAGTAAGCTTCCAGCTTCTGCAGGCAGGCTGCGACGTAGTAGCTCTGGTTGATGCCGCACCACGTGTCGGAGGATATGGTGTTCATGCCAGCAAGGTCGCAAGATGCGGCGTCCCATTCTATCTGGGACATACCATCGTGGAGGCAACTGGTAAGGATTGTGTGGACGGTGTCACGATTGGCCAGGTCGGACCGGACTGGCAGGTGATTCCGGGTACAGAGAAACATTTTGATGTGGACACAATCTGTCTGGCAGTTGGACTTTCCCCTATGAGCCAGCTGTTGGCTCAGTCTGGATGCCAGATGAATGATACTAAGGGCGGATATGTTCCAGTCTGTGATGTCGAAGGACAGACATCGATTCCTGGATTATTTACCGCAGGTGATGTGGCCGGAATCGAGGAAGCTTCTTCCGCTATGATTGAGGGAAGGATGAGCGGATCCGCCATCGCCAAATATCTTGGTTATCTTACTCCGGAAGAGAAGGACAGCCGTGTCAAGGAGTTGGATGACAGCTTAGAGGCACTTCGTCAGGGTATGTTTGCACCAAAGAACCGTGGTAAGAAGATTGAGACGACTGAGGAAGGAATCGAGATCTCCCAGAACCTCTTAAGTCACGGCTTTGTGGCAGACGATGAGATCGAGAGATTCCCTGGATTTACCAAGCAGATTGGAATTCATCCAGTGATGGAGTGTACGCAGAACATTCCTTGTAACCCATGTCAGGATGCCTGTCATCAGGGATGTATCAGTATTGGAAGTAACATCACTTCTCTTCCAGTCGTAGTCAAGGATAAGAAATGTATCGGATGCGGTATGTGTGTCGCTTCCTGTTCTGGCCAGGCAATCTTCTTAGTGGAAGACAATACCGAACCAGGTTTCGGAGAGGTCACCATTCCTTATGAATTCCTTCCACTTCCTAAGGAAGGAGACGAGGGTATGGCACTGGGTCGTGACGGTAAGTCGTTATGCAAGACTCAGATTACCAAGGTGAAGAGCAGTAAGGCATATGATCATACCAATCTGGTTACGATGAAGGTTCCAGAAGAGATGATTGACCGGGCTAGATTCTATCAGCCTTCTAAATGATATGACTTAAGTGTCAAAACTCATCATCCCACGTACGCTTGCTTACAAGTGGCAGGATTACGAAGTCGTAAAGCGACGGAGCAATCCGTAGTCACTATTGGCACTCACTTCATAATTATAATTTAGGTAAGATAGATAAAGGAGAGCAGCATGATAGATATTCAGGAAAAATTACAGGAGATCGGACCATATGTACCTGCACCGGACGATGACCTTCTGGTCTGCCGATGCGAGGAAGTGACCAAAGGAGAAATCCGAAGGGCTATTCATCAGGGTATTTTTACAATAGAAGAGATGCGTCGTTATCTTCGAAGCGGCATGGGACTTTGCCAGGGACAGACCTGTGGCAAGTTGGTAAAAGGAATCATGGCAAGAGAGCTTAAGGTTGCACCGAATGAGATTAGGCCGGCAACTGCCAGAGCGCCTATGAGACCGACAGAGATGGGAGTATTAGCAGAAGATGGAGGTGAGGAAGCATGAAAAGGACCGCAGATGTGATTATTATCGGTGCCGGCATCAACGGATGTGCCGCAGCATATTATCTGACAAAACTGGGAGTTAAGGATGTCATCGTCTTAGAGGGCAGCCAGAGTATCGGGCACGGCGGATCTAGCCGTAACGGCGGTGGAGTTCGTCAGAGTGGACGTGATCCTAGAGAGCTTCCTTACGTAATGTACGGAATTAAGAATTTATGGCCAACTCTCTCAGAGGAGCTAGGTGTTGACACAGAGTATACTCAGAAGGGTAACTTGAGAATGGGTAAGACCGAAGCTCACTTAAAGAAGCTGAATGCTTTGGCAGAGTCCTGCCGAGCAGTCGGATTGGATGTCAGAATGGTAGACGCCCAGGAAGTCAAGGACATCTGTCCTTATCTTTCCGATGAGATTATCGGAGCAAGCTGGTGCCCAACCGATGGACATGCCAACCCTCTGACCACTACTTTAGGTTTCTATACCAGAGCTGTTGAGAAAGGAGTCCATTTCTTTACCGATGCCAAAGTTAAGGAACTGAGAAAATACAAGGGCAAGATCAGACAGGTCATCCTGGAGAGCGGAGAAGTCTTTGAGGCGGATACCGTGATTGTAGCAGCAGGTTATGAGAGCCGTTATCTGACGAGAACGGTCGGCATTGATCTCCCTCTTACCAAGTATTTTGAGGAGTGTATTGTCACAGAGGCTGAGCCAAAGATGTTTGACATCATGCTTGGCTGTGCAGATGCTGATTTCTATGGACATCAGACAGGACATGGTTCCTTCGTCTTCGGTTCTGATTCTGGTTTCGAGCCGACGGGAGACATGAAGATGAATGAGTTAAAGACCAATTCCTTAACCTTATCCGCCAGCTGCCGTGCCATCGAGGGTTATATTCCAGCCCTCAAGGATGCCAAGATTGTCAGAAGCTGGGGCGGATGGATCGAGGATTGTATCGACCGAGTTCCAGTCATCAGTAAGGTTGACGAGGTTCCAGGTCTAATTATCGCTGCAGGCTTTACCGGACATGGCTTTGGTTCCGGTCCGGCAGTTGGATTGATCTTAGCGCAGATGGCAGCGGGAGAGAAGACTGCTGTCGATATGAGTGAGTTTCGATATAACCGTTTCAATCCAGTCAGATAAACATTGAGGAATATTGTAGGTATCGTTTTTTACAATACGATATGTATTCTATGTGATAAAGTAGACACATAGAACGAAGATCAGTATATAGCAAGGCAGAGAAGTCGTAGAAGTTACATTCTCTGCCTTTTTCTTTTATCTTATTTGGATAAAAGATTGATATAGGAAGGAGATAAAGATGGCTGAGGATAGTAGACAGATTAAGTTTTTATATTTGAGTGAACCTGATATGATCAAGGCTGGTGTCAAGGACATGAAGGCCTGCGTTGACTGTATGGAAGATGTTCTTCTTACCATGCATCGCGGAGACTATGTCATGGGTGGTGAGAACCATAATTCTCATGGTGTCCAAATGCTCTTCCCAGATCATCCGAAGTTTGAGGGTATGCCTAGCAACGGTGATGATCGTCGATTCATGGCAATGCCTGCATATTTAGGTGGTAATTTTAAATTGGCTGGTATGAAATGGTACGGATCCAATGTGGCCAACAAGGCTTTGGGTCTTCCAAGATCTATTCTTACCATGATGCTTAACGATAAGGATACGGGAGCTCCACTGGCTATGATGTCAGCCAATCTTGAGAGTTGCATGAGAACGGGAGCTATCCCTGGTGTCGGAGCTAGATACCTTGCAAGAAAGGATGCTTCTGTTGTCTCCATCATCGGACCTGGTGTTATGGGAAGAACTTGTCTGCAGGCATTTATGGTAACCTGTCCGAACTTAAAAAAGGTTAAGGTTAAGGGAAGAGGACAGAGATCCTTAGATAATTTCGTAAAGTTCTGTCACGAGAATTTCCCTGAGATCACAGATATTGAGATCTGTGAGACTAATGAGCAGGCAGTCAGAGACAGCGATATCGTATGCCTGACCACAACCGCTCCGGTTCATGAGAAGGATTTCTTATATATCGATGAGGCATGGGTGAAGAAGGGATGTCTGATTGTCATGCCTTCCTGTGCAAGATTCGATGATGATTTCCAGATCAACCGCTGCAAGAAGGTTGTCGACAACTGGAAGCTTTACGAAGCCTGGGCAGAAGAATTCCCATATCCATCTTATGAGTTAGTACAGATCATTGGCTCCAAGTGGACAGATTATATCCATGAAGGCAGAATGACAGAGAAAGATGTCCTGAGCATCGCTGATATTATCAATGGAGACGTCAAGGGAAGAGAGAGTGACGATGATATCATTATATACTCCGTCGGCGGAATGCCAGTTGAGGATATCGGCTGGGGCGGAACCGTATACCGTAACGCCTTAAAGCAGGGTATCGGAACTTGGCTGACTCTCTGGGACAGCCCAGATATGGCTTAAGTGCAGATCGCTTAAGATAGCTAACTCCTTATTAAGAGTACAGTATAGTGTGATAGTTATTTCAAATAACAGAATGCTTTGATTGTACATTTTCTGGAATCTGACTTATAATAGATAGGATAACTATAGTGTCAAAACCCATCATCTTTGACACATATCATAAGATAATATCATCTGTTAATAGGTCAGCGTAAGGAGTTGGAGCAGCATGAGGAAGCCAGCAGAAAGTATAAAGCCGATTCAGCCCTATGTGGTGCTGGACACCCACGATTACCAGAAGATCGTGAAAAATCAAAACGGTATCTCCCACATCTACCAGTTTAATGCAAGCCCTGAGACAAAAAGGCAGCTGCTTGCGGTGCCAGATGGCAGTGTGGATCTGCTCTTCGGGTTAGGTCCTGAGGGGATGCATAGTTTTATCGGCGGTACAGTTTTTCAGGCAAAGCCCTGGGAGCTGTCGGAGGAAGATACTTATTTTGGAGCACGTTTTTATCCGGGTGCCTGCAGACTTCCCAGTAATTTGAAAATTGATGACGTGGTCAATGCTGATGTGGAGATCAGTGCAGAAAAGAAGATTCGCCAGCTTGGAGACCTGCTGATTAGTGCAGAAGGCTTAGAGGACCGGGCAGACATTTTCTTAAATTATTATTTTAAGATGACAGAAGGCATGGGTCCTTCCGGTTCGGTTCATAAGCTAGAGACTTATCTCAGAGACCGGATTTATCAGACGGGAGGGCAGATTTCTATCAAGGAACTTTCCCAGGAGACTGCTTATTCCGCACCTTATCTTCGCCGAATCTTTAATAAGGTTCACGGGGTATCGCCTAAGGTGTTTGAGAAATTCGTCCGTTTCCAGAATGTGCTTGATTATCTGACCTATGGCATTGACAAGGACCCTATGAAACTTGACCAGATTGCTGTGAGGTTTGGATATTATGATCAGCCTCACATGATCAAAGAGTTTAAACAGTATACCGGCAAGACACCGGAACAGTACTTAAAAGAGATTTCCGGAACCCAGATTAAAAATCTGTCACATGATTGACCGATATAACAGGAGGAAGTATCATGAGTTTATCGAAAATTGAAGTAATCACTAATATGACAAAGTTTGCAAAATTAAAACACAGCTTAAGTAAGGCAGGTATCCGTGGAATGACAGTAGTTCAGGTTCTCGGCTGTGGGGTTGAGAAGGGAACTAGAGAGTACGAAGTCGACGAGGGATATGAGATGGAGCTTCTTCCAAAAACTCAGATTAATATCGTGGTGGAATCTGAGAAGGTCAGGGATATCGTGGAGCTGATCAAACAGGAGCTCTACACTGGTCATATTGGAGATGGTAAGATCTTTGTCCTGCCGATTGATAATGTCATCCGTGTAAGAACCGGAGACGAAGGTATTGACGCACTGTAAATTGATAATTAGGATGCAAGGGGGCAGAATTCCTAAGTGGATTCTGTCTCTATTTTTATGTGAGGAGAGTATCTATGGATGAGAAAAAACTGGGATTAAGAAATGTTGTTTCCGTCTCGGTCGGTCTTGTTATTGCGACAAGCTGTCTGGTATCTCTGGGACAGGGAGCCGGTGAGATTGGAATCTTATTTATCCTGGCGATGGTGATTGCCTGTATTATGAATATGATTACCATGGCAACAATTTCTGAGCTTAATGCCCTCATGCCGAATACGACAGGCGGTCTGGCTCAGTATACGTTAGCAGGTGTGGGTCCAATCCCGACACTGGTTTTGATGGTTGGCGGATATATGGTTTCTAATATCTTATCCTCCGGTGTTGAGGCTTCCATTTTTGCCTATGCGATGGGAGAGATTTTCCATCTGCCGATTCCAAACTATTCATGGACCTTAGCAGTCAGTATCATAATCCTGATTGCGAACTTAAGAGGAGTCGATATGTTTGCCAAGATCCAGGATCTGGTTGCTTACCTGCTTTTAGGATCTATGCTGGTCATGGGTATCATGGGAATGTTCAAAATGGGAACAGGTCATGTCGTTGCACAGCCGGCTGTTTTGCATGCCAACGTAAAGAATGCGGTTTCTATGACAGCGGTTGCTTTCTGGCTCTTCATAGGAGCTGAGTATGCCATCCCGATTTCCAAGGATGTCAAGAATGCAAAAAGGAATGTCCCATTAGGTATGTTCATCGGTCTTGGAATTATCTGTCTGGTTCAGTCAATTTTGGTCCTTGGCTTCCATAACTATGTCCCTTGGGCAGAGCTTGCTGCTTCTCCAGCACCACATCTGCTTTATGGACAGAATCTTCTGGGAGTAGTCGGAAAGTTCTGGATGGCTATGGTAGCGGCTTTAGCTTTAGTCAGCACTCAGAACTCCACCGTGCAGGGATTGTCCAGTATCTTCCAGGGCATGGCTAAGATGAATATGATGCCGCAATTCTTCAATAAGACCAACAAGAAGGGTGTCCCTTATCTTGGAGTATGGTTCGTTGCCATCGCCATCTTAATCTTCGCCTATGCCAGTCAGGACTCCTCCGACCGTATCAGCTTCCTGATCCTCGTCGGATCTGTCTTCTGGATGTTCTCATACATCACAGCCCACATTGACCTCCTGGTATTCAGACGCCGTCTTCCAAAAGCCCCGAGAAGCTTCAAAGTACCGTTTGGTCCGGTATTCCCTATCATTGGAATTATTGGTACGGCTTACATGGTACTCAATATCTCAACTGATCCAGTCGAGAGACTTCATATCTGGGAAGTCACGGGAATCACCTTCCTGATTCTCTTTGTCTACAGTGTCTTCTGGATTAAATTCAAGATGAAAATACCGCTTTTTAAACCAGTGCCGATGGAGAAAGTACTGGCGATGGAGAACAGTATGTATTACACCATCCGCAAACGCCGCGGGATGATTCGGTAAAAATCGTGAAGTATGATATGGAAAGTTGGATTCTGAGATGATATTCTAACAGTAGAAATTTCTGATATCGAGTATAGAAGGAGGTTGTTATGTTAGATATTCATTTTGAGAAAGAGAACTCTCGTGCCGCTGCCTATGAGAATCAGGTGAAGATCGGAGAGTGTGATATTGTTGATATGGGTGGTTATTGGAAGATCATCCATACGGAAGTAGACCCTGACCAGGGTGGAAGAGGAATCGCAAGAATGCTGGTTGATGCTGTAGTGCAGGCAGCCAAGCAGGAAGGCGTAAAGATTGATCCTTCCGGATGCTCTTATGCAGACCATGTTTTTGAGAAAGAGCCTAATTATCAGGCGATTCGAAAGTAATTGCTAATAGAAATGTAATGAACAATAGAAAGCGTTCTGAAAAGTCTAAGTGATTTTTCAGAACGCTTTTATTGCCTCAGCATGCAAAAGGAACCGACAGTGGCTGTTCATTTTGTTGTCATACATGCAAGTGAACTGCTGCTGGCAGTTTGGCTTGTCTATCTCTTCGGAATGATCTCAATCCAGTATTCATCAGGGTCCTGGATGAAGTAGATTCCCATGTCAGGATTCTCGAAAGCGATGCATCCCATCTCCTCATGATGTTTGTGAGCTGCCTCCATATCCTCAGTCTCGAATGCAAGGTGGAATTCCTGCTCTCCAAGATCATAAGGCTCCTTGCGGTCTTTTAAGTAAGTGAGCTCCAGCTGGAAGTTTGTCTTTCCGTCTCCCAGATAAACTAATGTAAAGTTTGGTTTCTCTTTGACTCTGACTGGCTCAAGTCCCAAAGCTTCTTTATAGAACTTTAAGGAACGGTCAAGGTCAAGGATATTAAAATTAAAGTGGTTGAATGAGAATTCCATAGTCTACCTCCTGAAATTATGGACTGTTGTCTAACTAGAGAAATTATACCACATTTTCTGAAACGTTAGTAAAAATCATTGCTGTCAGGTAGCTGAACTCTGGCTATGACTACATAGTCGTTTCGAAATGTCGGAGCCACAGTTCATGCATGATATTAATACAGGTAGTTCAAACTATTTTTCACTGACTTCCATCTGAGCCTACGCTCCGCCTGTCTGCGTCTGCTCCTTATCTTATTTAGAATTTAGGTAAGGAGCAGCAGGACAATACGGCTCAGGTGGAAGGTCAGCTA
>JAXJRI010000217.1:0-3876 GCA_036310685.1 Lachnospiraceae bacterium
GATCGAAGCCGCAATAGCTGAGTAAGTATCTGTTCCAGAGGAAGTAACAACATGATCCGTGAAGGAGGAGTTATTACCACCACCATGCTCTGCATGAAGAACCAGACAGATATCGAGAACCTTTGCCTCCAGCGGCGTAAACTTACCATCTGCTCTCATCATATATAAGATGTTCTCAGCCGTAGAATAGTCTGGTCTTGGATTTCTGATGATCAATGTCTGATCTTTTCTAAAATGCAGGTATGCACGGTAACTGTACACTGCGATTGCAGGAAGTTTTGAGATCAGGTCAATGGACTGTCTGAGTACATTCTCTATGGAGATATCCTCTGCTCTGTCATCATAAGTATACAGGGTGATGATACATCTCTGAAGTGAGTTCATGACATTCGCACTCGAAGCCTTCAGGATAACATCACGCAGGAATCTGGAAGGAATGATCTGCATCTGTGCCTTCATGGTAATATAATTCTCGAGCTGTTCCTTTGTCGGAAGCTCACCGAACAGAAGCAGATAAGATACTTCCTCAAAATCGAAATTGCGTCCCAGCATACTTCTGACAAGGTCCTCCACATCATAACCCTGGTAGTAGAGTTTACCATCCATAGGCAGCTTACGTCCGCCTTCAATCTTGATTCCTGTAACATCAGAAATCTCTGTCAATCCTGTCAGGACACCCTGTCCATTAGAGTCACGAAGCCCTCTTTTTACATCGTACTCACCATACAAGTTGACATCAATCTTGTTCGATTTCAAACATGAATGTAAAAATTGTTTAAAGATTTTTTCATCTACTTCATTGTATTCTGTCTCACGTGCCATCTGCAATTCCTTCTTTCTTCCATGAGGCCTGCGATAACCAGCTGATAATGCTGTCTATTTTACAAACTCCAGGCCATATTGCTTTACAAGTTTCTCTCTTGTCTCCTGATAGATCTTGTCTTGTTTTCCCCCAACAATCTGCTGTGCGATACTTGGAGCAACATCCTCAAATGCAAGTGTTCCTGCACCCTCAAGTTTATCGACACGAATCAGATGATATCCAAACTGAGTTTTGACCGGTCCGATGACCTTGCCAAGCTCATTCTCCTTCACTCCGAAGACAGCCTCCTCAAACTCTTTGACCATCTGTCCCTTAGGAAATGTACCAAGGTCTCCGCCTCTGGCACTAGAAGGGCCGTCTGTGGAATATTCCTTAGCAGCATCCTCGAAAGACTTCTGACCACTCTCGATCTCCTTCTTTGCTTTTAATGCTTCCTCTTCTGTGTTTGTCAGAATATGGTAAGCATGAGCGGAACCCTCTGTCTTAAAGAGCTCTGGATTCTTATCATAATATTCCTTAGCCTCTTCCTTTGTGACACCTGCGCCCTTGATAACCTGCATCAGAGCATACTGGCTTAAGAACTCAGTCTCCACTTTCTTAAGTGCCTCTTTGTACTCCTCTGCCTGATCATACTTACGTTCACGACCAAGTTTTGCAAAAAGGTAAATGTTAGTATACTGTGTCAGCAGTAACTCTCTTCCTTGATCAGTAGCTGCATACTGCTGTTGCTGCTGTGGAAGTCTAGCAAGATAATCATTGAATTCTGCCTCTGTAATCTCATGTCCTGCGACTCTCGCAACAATCTTCTGGTCTGCCATATCTATTCCTCCTGAATAATCCTCTTAAAAAAAATTCATATTGGTCTTAATATACACCATTTCCTATAGAATATCCACAACAAAAGAAAGTGCCGCTTGCATTTTCTTTCGTCCATCTATGAAAACAGAAGGAACAGCCGATGACTGTTCCTTCTGCATCAATCAATATTAGTTTGTTCCTAAATCTTATGCAAAGATTGGTTTTAATGCCTCTGCAAGCTCATCTTTCTCTTTCTGAGCCTCTGCAAGGTCTTTACCCTTTGTAGTGTAATATCCCTTGATCTTAGGCTCTGTTCCGGATGGACGAACAACAACACTTGCTCCGTCTGAGAGCTTATAAGTCAGGACGTTAGCCTTTGGAAGTCCTGTCTCTTCTGGTTTCTCATAATCAGTAACACTGACAACTTCTCTTCCAGCGATATCCTTTGGAGGATTCTTACGAAGTCCTGCCATGATTCCTGCCATCTTATCCATACCGGATAATCCAGGGAATGTGAAGCTGTCGACTTTATTTAAGTATCTTCCGTACTCATCATAAATCTCCTCAAGACGCTGCTTGATAGAAGAACCGATACTTCTGTAGTATGCTGCCATCTCACAGATTAACATAGATCCGATAACGGCATCTTTGTCACGTACGTAAGGTCCAGCCAGATATCCATAGCTCTCCTCGAATCCGAAGATGAAGCGGTCTACCTCTCCGTCAGCCTCAAGACCAGCGATCTGATCACCGATCCACTTGAATCCTGTCAGTGTATGTCTCATCTCAACTCCATAGTGCTCTGCTACTAGATCAGCAAGTGGAGTAGATACAATAGACATTACAGCAACTGGGTTCTTAGGCATCGTTCCCTTCTCGATACGTCCTGCACAGATGTAATCCAGAAGAAGAACACCCATCTCATTACCAGATACCAGCTCGTAAGAACCGTCTGGACACTTCATAGCAATACCAACACGGTCTGCATCAGGGTCTGTTGCAAGCATAAGATCTGCGCCCTCTTCCTTAGCAAGCTCAAGACCTTTCTCCAGTGCCTCGAAGATCTCAGGGTTTGGATAAGAACATGTTGTGAAATATCCGTTTGGATACTCCTGCTCAGGAACAATTGTGATATCCTCAATACCGATATCCTTAAGAACTCTTGTGACAGGAACCAGACCAGTACCATTCAGTGGAGAATATACCAGTTTAAGTCCAGAAGTCTTAGCCAGGCCTGGACGAACCTGTCTAGCCTCGATCTCTTTGTAGAGAGCTTCCTTACACTCAACCTCTACGAACTTGATGAGACCCTTATCAACACCTTCTGCGAAGGACATATATTTTGCTCCAGTCAGAACGTCTGTCTTCTGAATAGAATCATAAACAACAGCTGCTGCATCATCTGTCATCTGACATCCATCTGGTCCGTAAGCCTTATATCCGTTATACTCAGCAGGATTGTGGGATGCTGTTACCATGATACCTGCGTTGCAGTGATAATATCTAGTTGCAAAGCTTAATGCTGGTACTGGCATCAGTGCATCATAGATACGGACATTGATTCCGTTCGCTGCAAGTACACCAGCGGCGTCCTTTGCAAAATCCCATCCTTTGAGACGAGAGTCATAGCTGATTGCTACTGTCTGTGTTCCACCCTGTGTCTTAACCCAGTCTGCAACACCCTGTGTAGCCTGTCTAACAACCCAGATATTCATACGGTTAGTTCCAGCTCCTAAAGTTCCACGGAGTCCGGCTGTTCCGAATTTCAGAGCAACTGCAAAACGATCCTTGATTGCCTCGTCGTCACCCTCGATATCCCTGAGTTCCTTCTTTAAATCGAAATCTACTAACTCTGCGTCGAGCCAGCGTTTGTATTCATCCTGATACATTAATCTCCATCCTTTCTGAATCCTGCTTAAATGCCTGCTAGATTTTTCACTCACAATTCAGGTAATCCCCATTAGCCAAAAACATCTCCTGAAACTCGTCAGTTTGTAAGGAAATGTAGGAAAAATCTTTTGTTATATTGTTAAAAATATCCAAGTTAACTATACTTAAATTTATGTTTAAAGTCAAGCAAATCGATGGAAAAACAGGGCCATCTTTAGAGGAATTGTCACAGTTCATGTATCAATATTAATACAGGTAGTTCAAACTATTTTTCACTGACTTCCATCTGAGCCTACGCTCCGCCCTGTCCTATCTGCTCCTTATCTTATTTAGAATCTAGGTAAGGAGCAGCAGGACAATACGGC
>JAXJRI010000218.1:0-16948 GCA_036310685.1 Lachnospiraceae bacterium
GTGGGAGTCGCAAAGCGATGGAACATTCCGTAGTCACTTTTGACACCCACATCATATTGTAATCTAGGACATGTTTCACGTGAAACATGTCCTAGGTTACAGGCTCAACTGGCCACTGGCAGTCCACTTGGATGCTAGATAACAAAATGTACAGCCACTGCCGGTTCATTTTGCATGCTAAGGCAACAAAAAAGACCGCAAAAGCGGCCTTTTTATATGTTTCACGTGAAACATAGGAATTACATCTGATCTACCACACCAATTCCAAGAAGTGCTAAGGCATCTTTTAATGTCTTCATTGTAAGCTCTACAACTTTTAATCTGGCAGCCTTTAAGTTCTGATCGTCTACATTGATCTGACAATCATGATAGAACTTATTAAAGTGCTGAGCTACAGATACCGCAAATCTTGCAATAAGATATGGCTCATATTTATCGCCAGCCTCTTTTACAACATCTGGGAATCTAGCGATATCTTTCAGGAGATTCATGGTTGGCTCATCCGTAAGGAGGCTGTAATCAATCTCCTCAGGTATTGTATAATCTCCAGCTTTCCTGAAGACACTGGCACCACGAGCATAAGTGTACTGAACGTATGGACCAGTCTCTCCCTCAAAGTTAAGGATCTTATCCCAGTTAAATACGACGTCCTTAATTCTCGAATTATATAAGTTATTGAATAATATCGCTCCGATTCCTACAATTTTTGCAATCTCTTCCTTATTTTCAAGGTCTGGATTCTTCTCTGTCATGATCTCTTTAATCTTATGAATGGAGGTATCAATAATCTCATTTGCGTAGATAATGTTTCCACTTCTTGTAGATAATTTTCCGCCTTCCATGCTGACAAGACCATAAGGAATGTGAACAAGATCTTTATACCAATCGTATCCTAACAGTTCGATAACTTTGAATACTTGTTTAAAGTGAAGCTTTTGCTCTAAGCCTGTTACATATAGACATTTATCGAAGTGATATGTCTCCTTACGATAGAGAAGTGCTGCAAGATCACGAGTTGCATAAATACTACTTCCATCCTTCTTTTCAACAATACAAGGAGCCATATCATATTCGTCTAATAGTACAATTCTGGCACCCTCGCTCTCCACTAGAAGGTTCTTCTTCTCCAGAAGATCTACGACATTTTGAGTCTTATCACGGTAGAAACTCTCACCAGTATAGTGATCGAAGTCCATACCAAGAAGATCATAAATCTTCTTAAACTCCACCATAGAGATATCTTTAAACCACTGCCAGATAGAAAGAGCCTCTTCATTGCCCTCCTCCATCTTGTGGAACCATTCTCTAGCTTCATCGTTTAAGCTGTCATCTTTCTCAGCTTCCTGATGGAATTTAACATAAATCTTCATCAGCTCATCAATACCGTCTTTCTCAACAGCTTCTTTTGATCCCCATCTCTTGTAAGCGACAATCAGTTTACCGAACTGAGTACCCCAATCCCCAAGATGATTAATTCTCTCTACATGATATCCCAGTTTAGAGAAGATCTTATAGAGTGAATTACCGATAATCGTGGTTCTTAAATGTCCTACATGGAAGTTTTTAGCGATATTAGGAGAAGAATAATCTATACAGATTGTCTTACCTTCGCCCTCTTTCGAAGCTCCAAAGTCATCTTTCTCAGCTTCTGTTACCAGCTGTTTTACATACTGTTTCTGATCAAAGAAGAAATTGATGTAAGCTCCCACTGCCTCAATCTTAGAAAAGATATCATATCCCTTAGATTCAATCTGCCCCTTTAAATCCTGTGCAATGAGATTCGGTGCTTTTCGGTATGTCTTTGCAAGTCGGAAACAAGGAAATGCATAATCTCCCATATCAGACTTTTTCGGTACCTCGACCGCTGCCTCAATCTGATCTCTGTCAAGATCCGGAATATTCTCGCAAAGTATGTTAATTAATTCATTTTTCATGTCTAGATTCCCTTCTTACTCTCTTTTTCTTTCTGATATTCGCTAAACAGTTGGTCAAACTCTGTTCCCAGCAGCTGATCGATGTCAGAGATAAATTTCTTTACCTCCTCCATCTTCTGACTGACATTACCAATCTCTGCCTCAATTCTTAAAATTTCCGTATCCATCTGCTTCTTTCTCTCATCATACTCCTCATGATCAAAGTCTGTGAGATTGAGCGGAGTAAAATACTTCTTCTTATTGAATTTCTCCTGAGTCTGGAATAAGGTCTTATTCTTCTGTTCCCTCTCCAACTTCAGATGAGCAACTCTGCTATCAAGATCCTCTTTTCTCTCAGATAAATAAAGGTACTCCGAGGAGAGATGCCTTTTTAAATTATCCTTCAGACAAGTGATCTTGTCTTTCAGATTAGAGTTCTGTATAAAAACTCTGTTATTATCCATGATTTCTCTCCTGACTGCTATAATGGATTCTTTGACGGAACCCCTGCTTTTCTTGGATACTTCCTAGAGGTACCCATCAGCTTCTTCACACGAATCAGCACACGAAGTGCCTCATCATTCGAATCCAACTGATCGAAATCCTCTTCCATGATTGACTCAGATTCCTCTCCCTTCATGCTGAGCTGAAACTTTAATACCTGGTCAATCTTACTTCCGAGAAGCTTCATGCAATTCGCACTCTTTTTAATCTCTTCTAATCCCTTACCTGCCTTGTAGGATACAAAATATCCATTCACACGGACAAATGGGATACAGTATTCACTGAGAGTGCTTAAATTAGCGACTGCCCTTGACACACAAAGGTCAAAACCAGCTCTCAGGGCAGGGTCCCTGGCAAGGTCCTCTGCTCTGCCATGATATACCTCTATCTCATCCAGATGAAGTAATTCTATCACATTTTTTAAAAATTTCACTCTCTTATTCAGAGAATCAATCAGAACAAACTTGATTTCTGGATACATAATCTTCAGTGGGATACCAGGAAAACCCGCTCCAGTTCCCACATCAATAATGCTTGTAACCTTATCCATATCAACAATTCTACGACAGCTGATACTGTCAAGGAAATGTTTGACGATAACCTGATCTTCCTCGACAATCGCTGTAAGGTTCATCACCTTATTCTGCTCAATCAGATAATGGTAGAAGAGATCAAACTGTTCTGCCTGACGGTCTGACATGGAAATCTCGTGATCTTTGGCGGCAACAAGCAATTTCTCTTTAAAATTCATATTTCTCCTTACCTCCTATGATTCATCTGCTCCATATAGACCATAAGGACAGAAATATCAGAAGGGGATACACCTGAAATACGAGATGCCTGTCCTAAAGATCTTGGCCCTACTGCCTTAAGCTTCTGAATTGCCTCTTTTCTCAGATTATGAACCTGGTCATAATCAAGGTCTTCCGGAATCAGTTTTCCCTCCATCTTCTTAAACTGTTCTACCTGCTTAGTCTGGCGTTTGATATATCCCTCATATTTGAGATTGATATTGACCTGTTCCTGAACGGTCTCATCCAATTCTGGTCGGTTCTTATCAATCGGAGCTAGTACATGGTAATCTAACTCTGGTCTCTTAATCAGCTCTGCAAGTGTTGCAGAAGACTTAAGAGGAGTACTTCCCAGCTTAATCAGATAATCCTGCACTTCTTTTTTGGAACCAATATTGACATTTCTTACTCTCTCAATCTCTTTCTCAATTGCTTCTTTCTTCTGTAAGAACTTACGATATCTCTCCTCCGAGATTAATCCAATCTCATGTCCCAGTGGAGTAAGACGCATATCTGCATTGTCCTGACGCAAGAGCAGACGGTATTCTGCTCTGGAAGTCATCATACGGTATGGCTCATGATTCTCTTTCGTTACAAGATCGTCGATCAGAACTCCGATATAAGCCTGGGAACGGTCTAAGATTACTGGCTCCTTCTCCTGTACACTCCTTGCTGCATTAATTCCAGCAATTAGTCCCTGACAGGCAGCTTCCTCATATCCTGAACTTCCATTAAACTGTCCCCCACTGAAAAGACCCGAAATCTTTTTAAATTCCAGAGAAGACTTCAGCTGATTAGGATTGATACAGTCATACTCGATGGCATAAGCGTTTCGAATAATCTTTACATGCTCTAACCCCTTGACCGTCTTATACATGGCATACTGGACATCTTCTGGCATAGAAGAACTCATTCCTCCGACATACATCTCATTGGTGAATTCTCCCTCTGGCTCGATAAAAAGCTGATGTCTCTTCTTATCTGCAAATCTTACGACTTTATCCTCGATAGAAGGACAATATCTCGGTCCTGTTCCTTCAATAATACCTGAATAGATTGGAGATCGGTCTAAGTTATCACGGATAATCTTGTGAGTCTCCTCATTGGTATATGTCAGCCAGCAGGATATCTGATCTCTCCTAATATCTTCTTCTGTATTCTCAAAGCTGAATGGTACGATCTTCTCATCACCCAGCTGCTCTTCCATGACACTGAAATCGATAGATCTCTTATCAATTCTGGCCGGAGTACCTGTCTTAAAGCGGAACAACTCTACCCCATTCTTCCTTAAGGAATCACTTAAATGGTTCGCTGCCTGAAGACCGTTCGGTCCAGTATAATTGATGACATCACCGTAAAGGCATCTGGCTTTCAGGTATGTTCCCGTCGCAATCACGACAGCCTTAGCGTGATAAGTAGCTCCAGAGAATGTCTTCACTCCCTGAATCTTTCCATCCTCCACAATCAGATCACTGACTTCTGCCTGGCGCAGAGTCAGATGTTCAGTATTTTGAAGAGTATATCTCATCGTCATAGAATATCTGTCTTTATCTGCCTGCGCACGAAGGGAATGTACTGCAGGTCCCTTGGACTTGTTGAGCATCTTAGACTGAATATAAGTCTTATCAATATTCTTGCCCATCTCGCCGCCCAGTGCATCAATCTCTCTTACCAGATGTCCCTTCGAGCTTCCTCCAATATTAGGATTGCAAGGCATCATGGCAACACTGTTCATACTGACAGTAAAGATAATCGTCTCACAGCCCAGTCTGGCGGCCGCAAGAGCTGCCTCACAGCCCGCATGACCTGCTCCAATCACCACGACATCATAATATTCTTCGAGTGAATTATTCATTATTTCCTCCGCACACTCATGATTTTATCTACTTGCCCATGCAGAACTTGTGGAATATCTCATTCACCAGATCTTCCTCCACCGATTCACCGATGATCAATCCCAACTTCTCATAAGCATTCATCATATCTATCGTATAGAAATCTTCCGGCAGTCTATCCTTCACACTGGATCTCAACTCCTCAAGACTTGCTTTTGCCTCGCTCAATGCCTTCTTATGTCTGGCATTGGTGATATAGCGCTCATCATTCGTTGAAATCTCTCCGTGGAACATCATCTTCTTTAATGCATCGACAAACTCATCGATACCTTGATGATACTTAGCGGAGACTGCAATGACAGGATCCTCCCTATCAATATACTGGCTTAACCTAGAACTGTCAAACTGATTATCCATATCCGACTTATTAATCAGTATCATCTTCTTCCGTCCTTTAATCTTGTCTAAGATATTCAGGTCCTCCTTGGACAATTCTCTGGAGTTATCTGCAATATAAAGAATCAGATCTGCACTCTCAATCTCTTCCTCAGCTCGTTTCACTCCGATTTTCTCCACCTGATCCTCTGTCTCATGGATTCCAGCGGTGTCAACAATATTTAAGGTGATTCCATCAATGGTAATCGACTCCTCCAAAGTATCTCTGGTAGTACCCGCTACCTCTGTGACAATTGCTCTGTCTTCTCCGAGAAGAGTATTCAGAAATGATGACTTCCCCGCATTTGGCTTTCCCACAATACAAGTTCGGATTCCCTCACAAATCAGTCTTCCATCATCATAGGATTTTAACATTCCTGTTACTTGATTAATCCACTGATCGACCTGTCCCTCTATCTGCTCTGGATAGCCGTCTAAGTCATAATGTTTCGGATCATCAATAGCCGCCTCAATATAGGCAGTCTGATGAAGGATCTTAGCGCGGAGATCTCCGATTTTCTCGGAAAGATCTCCCTTCAGCTGTCTCACAGAATTCTTTCTGGCCAGCTCATTCTTAGACTCAATCAGGTCCATAACCGCCTCTGCCTGAGAGAGGTCGATTCTTCCATTGAGGAAAGCTCTCTTGGTGAACTCTCCTGGTTCCGCTGGTCTGGCACCGTGTTTCAAGACAGCCTCTAACACACGGTAGACGACATGAACTCCTCCATGACAATCTATCTCAGCCACATCCTCCGCCGTATAGCTGTGAGGTCCTCTCATAGTAAATGTGATGCACTCATCAATTACTTCTCCATCGTCAACAATGTTACCGTAATATACTTTTCGATCTTCTAAGTCACCTGCGCTTACTGACTTATTGTAGGGAACAAATACCTGTTCAAGAACTTTTAACGCATCGTCCCCGCTAATTCGGATAATGCCGATTCCGGCATTCGAGACTGCAGTCGAGATTGCTGCAATCGTATCAAATTCCGTAATACTATTCATTAGCTGACACCTTTTCTTAATTCTAATATATTAGCAACTATTATCACAAAATGAACAGCCACTGGCGGTTCATTTTGCATGCTAAGGCAAGAAGGGCTGCCCACCAGAATTACTCTGGCAGGGCAGCCCAATAATGTTTAGACTTCATTCCTCATTATTTCTGAGTGTTCTCAGATTTGCCGTATGATTTGTTGTCCCTTTTCAGCATGATGACTACCTTTCTGTAAGGCTCCTCACCCTCGCTCTTTGTGCAGACATACTTATCATTCTGAAGAGCAGAATGAATAATTCGTCTCTCATACGGATTCATTGGCTCAAGCGCGATTGGCTTGCGGCTTCTCTTCACAGAGGATGCTATCTTTCTTGCAAGCTTCTCTAAGGTTACCTTTCTTCTCTCACGGTAATTCTCAGTGTCAAGCTTTACGCGAATGTAAGCATCACTGTTTCTATTGATATAAAGACTGATCAGATACTGAAGAGCATCTAAAGTCTGTCCTCTCTTACCAATCAGAATACCCATGTCCGGACCCTCTAAATTGATGTCCATCACATTCTCTTCTTCATGGAAGACGATGGAGACTTTTGTCTCAACATCCATCGCATCAAAAAGCTCCTGGCAGTATTTCTGTGCTTTCTCAGTCACAGATTCTTCTAAGGTTACTTTAATGATTGCTGGTTTATTGAAAAGTCCAAGGAAACCAGTGCTTCCTTCCTGGACTACTTCGTACTTGATCTTATCACTCGTCACTCCAAGCTCGACAGTAGCTGCAGTGATGGCATCGTCAATGGTCTTACCCTCAAACTGTTTGGCTTCCACTACTTCTTACCCTCCTGATTATTGTGATTATCTTTATTACCTACCAGATAAGCATTCTTGGTAATCTCACCAGAGTTACTGATATCACGGCTCGCAAGTTTTGTCTTCTCATCATAGACGATACCTTCCGGAGCCTTAAGCTTCTTGGTATTGATGTTAGCTCTCTCTGAGATGGTACGCTTTGTTGTTACACCTCTTGTCGCTGCATCTGCCTCATCTTCTGCCTTCTTAGATACACCCATCATTCTCTCCATGACTGTCTTGTGGCCTTTGGCACGTTTCTCCTCTGCCTTCTCAAGATTCTTCTCAATCATAGCGTTGACGTCCATGTTATTGAAATGATGATTTAAGATCAGCTGTTGAATCAGCTGGAATCCGGCACTTGCTACCCAGTAGATACCAAGACCTGCAGGCATAATAAAACAGAAATATAATGACATCAGAGGCATCATGTAAGTCATGCTCTTTGTCATTCCTGCAGCAGGATTATCCTCCATCTCTGGAGTATCCATTGTTCTCATAGATAAATACTGAAGAAGTGCTGCAAAGATTGGAAGCAGCCAATATACATTTGGCATAAGTCCATGCCAAGGTCTCTCAGCTACGTTGATTCCAAACATAAAGTCATTCATCTTTACGATATGCGCTGATACTGATGTGATGGTGTCAGCAGCATTTGGAATCGCTTTTGCCAGCTGGCTCCATGCGTCCCTTGTATAGTATCCGAGCACATCAATGATCTGATTGTTACTTGCCTTGTTTGTCAGAACTTTGATATAGGAATTCGCGTAGGAACTGTTAAGTCCTTTTCCAATCTTCTTTACAATTCCAATATATCCTGACTGTGTGGAGATGGCAGTAACAATCTTCATGTACTGTGCCTTAACTCCTGGAATGTAGGCAGGAATATTTCTGATAACCTGATAGAGTGCGAAGAAGATAGGAAGCTGAATGACAAGCTGGAGACATCCACCTGTAGGACTTACTCCATACTTCTCATAAATAGCCTGAATCTCCTGAGACATCTTCTGCTGAGACTCTGAATCCTTCTTATTACGATACTTTTTCTGAATCTTATTGATCTCTGGCTGCATGATCTGGTTGATCTTCGTAAATCTCTGCTGCTTAATTGTCAGCGGGAGAAGAGCCATTCGAATTAAGAATGTGAAAATAATGATACATAAACCGATATTTTCAATTCCGAATGAACTCAAAGCACGGTAGATCAAGTCCATGATGTATCCCAGTAAGATTGCGATCTGACCAATGATCGGTGTGCTGGTCTGCGTCAGTAACATACTTTTCCTCCTTGTGCTTCAAGAAAATGCTTCCACTTTCTTATGGTACTGGATCATATCCTCCCTTTGCGAAAGGATTACAGCGAAGAATCCGCCACACTGCAAGTAATCCACCCTTGAGCGCCCCATACTTCTCGATTGCCTCAACTGCATACTGAGAACATGTGGGGATGTAGATACATGTCGGATGTAATTTCATACGCGACAAGTACTTCTGATAAAAACGAACTAGATAAATTAAGAACTTACTTATCATATTATTCCGATACTTCTATTAAATCTTAATCAATATTTTTAAGTAAATGATGTAACCTCAACAAATGTAACAATGCACTTTCAAACTTATGATAATCGGATTCTTTTGCGCTATTGCGCGCGACGATCACGATATCGTACCCCTGCTCTGTCTCTTCCCAATGAAGACGTAAAATTTCCCTGATCACTCTGGTGACCCTGTGCCGTACGATACTGTTTCCAACTTTTTTACTTACGGAAATTCCAACCCGATTATAAGGTTTGTTATTCTTCTTAACGAGCATAACAAACAGACGATTCACTTTAGAGTGACCGCTCTGATAAACGGATTGGAATTCTCTGGTTTTCTTTAAAGACTGAAATCTGCTTACCAAACTTTTCTCCTTAATCCTAATAAGAAAAGAAAAGGCCACATTACTGCGACCTAAGCTGACAATTTATTTCTACCTTTTGCTCTTCTTCTAGATAAAACCTTTCTGCCATTAGCAGTACTCATTCTTTTTCTAAATCCATGAACTTTGGATCTCTGTCTTTTCTTTGGCTGATATGTCATCTTCATAAGACTAGCCACCTCCTTATAGTTTATTCCATGTTGAGAACATCGTATCTATTATATGGAATAATCTGGTCCTCGTCAAGCAAATCCTTCGATTTTCCGCGGTTTTTTTGCATTTTTTTAGCTATCAACAAACCATACACTGCAATACACAGGCTTTCCACGAGTTATCCACAATTGGTGTATATCTTGTGGATAACTTCGTATTCATCCACTTTGTTTCAGATAAATTTTCCAATAATCTACTGATTATCAGCTCTTTTTTCAGTGGATAACCTTATCCACACATTCTGATCTATCCACATTTTATCTTATTTTTCACAGAATAATCCAGTTATCCACAGAAAGTTATCCACATTTCTGATTGAAAAATCAGCCTTTCTGTTATAAAGTATAAGTACTAACATGAGGGTCGGTGGCCCTCTTTTTAAGTCTCTATAGTCTAAAAGACAAGTTAGAAGAATGGAGTCATGAATATATGAAAGAACTTATCGTGAAAAAATGGCCTGAAATCCTAGATATTTTAGTTAAAGAACATGGGATTTCAGAAGTTGCAGTCAAAACATGGATCCAGCCTCTGACGATTCAGAATATCGACGAGAACAACATCACCTTCTATGTAGTAAGAGGTGATCGTGGAATCGAATTTATCAAGCATAAATATTACGACCTCTACCTCTCGATGGCAATCGAACAGATCACTGGAAGACAATACAATATTACCTTTACTGCGGAAGCAGCAGAAGAGGAGCCGCAGCCAGCCCCGATGATCAAACAAACCGCTGCCCCAGCTGTCAATTCTGATGATAACCACGGATTGAATCCTCGCTACACTTTTGACACTTTTGTCGTGGGACCAACTAATAAGATGGCTCATGCTGTGTCTGTTGCCGTGGCAGAATCTCCAGGAGAGACTTTTAACCCTCTCTTTTTATATGGAGGTGCTGGACTTGGAAAGACTCATCTGATGCACTCAATCGCACACTATATTATCAGTCACAGACCAGATCTCCGCGTTCTTTATGTGACATCAGAGAAATTCACCAACGAGCTGATTGATTCCTTAAAGCATGACCGAAACAAACAGTTCCGTGATAAATATCGTAATATTGACGTACTCTTAATCGATGATATCCAGTTTATCATTGGCAAAGAGAGTACTCAGGAAGAGTTCTTCCATACATTTAATGAACTTCATGAAGCGAAAAAACAGATTGTAATCTCCTCAGATAAACCACCAAGAGAGTTCCAGACACTCGAGGAACGTCTTCGTTCTCGTTTTGAGTGGGGAATTACAGCGGATATTCAGCCGCCAGACTATGAGACAAAGATGGCAATTCTCAAAAAACGCGCCGAATTAGATCATCTCGAGGTTGTACCTGAAGTACTTCAGTATGTGGCAACCCACATTAACTCTAACATCCGAGAACTAGAAGGTGCTCTCAACAAGATTTATGTTTTCGCAGACTTAGAGAAGAAGCCGGTGACGATGGATTTAGCAGAGCGCGCTCTCAAAGATACGATTGACTTCCATAAGGAGATCACACCGCAGCTGATTATGGAGGTCGTGGCAGAACACTACAATATTACTGTGGGAGACATTCTCTCTAAAAAGAAGAACAAGGAGATTGCGACTCCAAGACAGATTTGCATGTATCTCTGCCGTCAATTCACTGATTATTCTCTACAGAATATCGGTAAAGTGATGGGGAACCGTGATCATACGACTGTTCTGCACGGTGATGAGAAGATTGCGAAACTCAGACAGACTGATGAGTATTTAAATAAGAACCTGGAGATTATTATCCAGAAATTAAATCCTCCAAAATAAGTGAGGAGATTCACAAAAACACATTTATATAAGAAGAAACTTTATCCACTGCATACAGAGGATAGTCTGTGAATTTGTCGTGGATAAATTGTGGACACTTTTGGCCTGTGGATAAGTGCCTATTTATCCAACATCTATCCACAGGGTTATTCCACTAGTTATCAAAGTCTAAAAGTAGTACTATCAGCTAGTCTCAGGTACTTATACACTATTTTCACACTGCCTACTGCTACTACTGCTGATATTTATTATTATTTATACTATCCGCACACAAGAAGGAGTTATACACATTGAAGATTACTTGTACTAAAAGCCAGCTCCTCAATGGAGTTAATATTGTTTCTAAAGCAGTGTCCAATAAGACAACAATGGATATCTTAGAATGTATCCTGATTGAAGCTTTTGATAATTGTATCAAACTGACAGCTAATGATACAGAACTGGGAATTGAGACAATCATTGCAGGACAGATTATTGAGCCTGGACAGATTGCTCTTCAGGCAAAACTGTTCTCTGAGATTATTAAGAAAGTTCCAGATAATGATGTTACCATTTCAACGGATGAGAATGGAAAGACCGAGATCTTATGTGAGAAGATTCATTTTAATATCATGGGTAAAAAGGGAGATGATTTTACAAGACTTCCTGAGATTACTAAGGAGAATAAAGTTTCCATCAGTCAATTTGATTTAAAAGAGATTATTCGTCAGACTATCTTTTCTATTTCTGATAATGAGAATAATAAACTGATGACCGGTGAGTGGATTCAGATTGAGAATAATAAACTCACAATCACTTCCTTAGATGGTCACAGAATTTCTGTCCGTAATATTGAACTTTCTGAGAGTTATTCAGCCATGGATGTTGTTGTACCAGGCAAGACACTTTCTGAGGTCAGCAAGATTCTTCCAGGAGAAGCAAAAGATTTTGTTAATCTCTACTTTACAGATAAACATATTCTTTTCGAGTTCAATGATACGAAAGTTGTATCCAGATTACTGGAGGGCGCTTTCTATAATATTCGACAGATGCTTTCTACCGATTATGAGACGAAGATTACGGTTAACAAGATGGATTTCTTGCGTACATTAGATCGTTCTACTTTATTTGTAAAAGAGTCTGATAAACGACCAATCATTCTGAATATCAATAATGATCAGATGGATCTTCGTATTTCTTCTGATATTGGATCAATGCAGGATCAGATCCCAGTATCTAAAGAGGGTAAGGACCTTACGATTGGTTTCAATCCAAGATTTATTGTAGATGCTCTTCGTGTGATTGATGATGAGGAGATCACAATTTATATGATCAACCCAATTGCACCTTGTATTATCAAAGATGATGAGGAAACTTATTTTTATCTGATTCTTCCAATTAATGTCAATAATACTGGATTTTAAGAGAGGATAATATCGTGGATACCCTAAAGTTAAGAGATGGAGAAGAATATATTAAGTTGGGCCAGGCTTTAAAAGCAGCTAATCTTGTCGGTTCCGGAGTGGAGGCCAAGATGGTCATTCAAGACGGCTACGTCAAAGTCG
This sequence comes from Lachnospiraceae bacterium, assembly GCA_036310685.1. GTDB lineage: Bacteria > Bacillota > Clostridia > Lachnospirales > Lachnospiraceae > Anaerobutyricum. The sequence goes on from JAXJRI010000218.1 coordinate 12,788, forward strand.
ATGGAGAAGTCGATACCAGACGAGGCCGTAAGTTATACGATGGGATGGTTGTAGATTTCGAGGGTCAGCAGTTTAAAGTTGTTAGATGAGGAGAGAAAGGGCAGATGCCCTTTCTTTTCTGCATAATTATGGGTTTTATGTATGTATATTGAATCAATCGATTTGAAAAACTTCAGAAATTATAAAAGTGCTGCCATTGAGCTCTCACCAAAGGTTAACATCTTTTTTGGTGATAATGCACAAGGCAAAACGAATCTGTTAGAGGCGGTTTATCTGAGCTCTACCTCCAGGTCTCATCGTGCAAGAAGAGATAAGGAGCTGATCATGTTCGGGGAGGAGGAGTCACATGTCCGTCTCTTTTTTCATCGTCAGGATCTGACACATCGTCTTGATATTCATCTCAAGAAGAGGGGGTCTAAGGGAATTGCCCTAGATGGGGTTCCCCTCAGACGTTCGGGTGAATTGTTAGGTCTTCTTCAAGTTGTCTTTTTTGCTCCGGAGGATCTTGCCATCATTAAGAACGGTCCTCAGTTTCGAAGAAAGTTTATGGACCTCCGTATGAGCCAGCTGGATAAGGGGTATATCAAGTATTTGGCAGATTATACAAAGCTTCTCAATGAGCGAAATAATCTGTTAAAACAGATTCATTATCAGCCGGAATTAAAAGATACTCTGGGAGGCTGGGATTCTCAGCTTCTGCAGATTGGAAGTGTGATTATTCAGAAAAGAGCAGACTTTGTAAAAAATCTCAATGAGATTATGCAGGATATTCATCAGAGACTGACGGGAGGGAGAGAGAAGATCATGGTCTCCTATGATGCCAGTATCTCGGAGGAAGAATTTGCTCTTACCTTGGCGCAGAGACAGGAGATGGATCTTAAGAATGGATCTACCTCCGTCGGCCCTCACAGGGATGATCTGTCTTTTGTCGTGAACGGAATTGACATCAGACATTATGGATCTCAAGGACAGCAGCGGACAGCAGCGCTCTCCCTTAAATTAGCAGAGATTCAGATGATTGAGGACCAGACCAAGGAGAAGCCGATATTACTGTTAGATGACGTGCTTTCTGAGTTGGATGCCCATCGACAGGAGTATCTGCTAGGCAGTATCAGCCAGATTCAGACCTTGATCTCGTGTACAGGCTTGGATGATTTTGTTAGAAGCCGTATGGTAATGGATCAGATCTTTTATGTGCAGGATGGTACAGTAGAAAAGTATGACTCATATCCGCTCTCAGAAGACTGATATTGCAATTGAACCATATGTGACGAATAGGATATCGAAGAAGGGCAAATTAGAAAAATAAAGCATTCTATGAGGTCTGGAGCCTTCGGAACTATTGAATGTAGTGGTGTTAGTATGGTATAATTAATTGCTAAGGATATTTGTAAGAGAGAAAGGAATAGGAGGTTGATCATGAGCGAAGAACAGAAAAATACTGCCTCTCAGGAATACGGCGCAGATCAGATTCAGATTTTGGAAGGTCTGGAAGCTGTAAGAAAGAGACCTGGCATGTATATAGGCAGTACCTCCTCAAAAGGTCTTCATCATCTTGTCTATGAGATTGTAGATAATTCCGTCGATGAGGCATTGGCAGGATATTGTCATCATATTGAGGTAATTATCAATAAAGGTAACTGGATTACAGTTCGCGATGACGGTCGTGGAATTCCTGTCGGTATTAATACTAAGGCTGGAAAGCCTGCAGTAGAAGTAGTCTTCACCATTCTCCATGCCGGAGGAAAGTTTGGAGGTGGAGGATATAAAGTATCTGGTGGTCTTCATGGAGTTGGAGCATCTGTTGTGAATGCCCTGTCTACCTGGCTTGAAGTAGATATTGCAAGAGACGGCAGAATCTATCGTCAGAGATATGAGAAGGGCAAAGTAATGTATCCACTTGAAATCGTAGGATACACAGACCGAAGAGGAACGGAAGTACGTTTCCTCCCAGACGATACTATCTTTGAAGATAACGTGTTTGACTATAATATTTTAAGAACAAGATTGAGAGAGACTGCATTTCTTACAAAGGGATTAAAAATCAGCCTGACTGATCTTCGTGAAGAGGAAGAGCACACAGAGGTCTTCCATTACGAGGGCGGTATTAAAGAGTATGTTGAGTACCTGAATAAGGGAAAGAATGTATTATATCCAGATATCTTATACTGCGAAGGCAAGCGAAACAATGTACTTGTGGAAGTTGCTATGCAGCATAATGATTCCTATAACGAGAGTATCTACAGCTTTGTCAATAATATTATCACTCCTGAGGGTGGAACACATCTGGCAGGATTTCGAAGTGCTCTTACTAAGACCTTCAATGATTATGCCAGAAAGAACAAGTTGTTAAAAGATAATGAAGAGAATGTCACCGGTGAGGATATCCGAGAGGGTCTTGTCGCAATTATCAGTATCAAGATTCCGGAACCTCAGTTTGAGGGGCAGACCAAGCAGAAACTTGGAAACAGTGAGGCAAGAGGAGCGGTTGACAGTGTTGTCAGTGAACAGCTGACTTATTACTTAGAGCAGCATCCAGAGGTTGCAAAGGTAATCTGTGACAAGGCGATCTTGGCTCAGCGTGCCAGAGAGGCAGCGAGAAAGGCCAGAGATCTGACCAGAAGAAAGTCTGCTTTAGATGGCATGAGCCTTCCTGGAAAGCTGGCAGATTGTTCCGATAAAGATCCCGCAAATTGCGAGATTTTTATTGTTGAGGGAGATTCCGCCGGCGGTTCTGCAAAGACAGCCAGAAGCCGTGCGACACAGGCGATTCTTCCACTTCGTGGTAAGATTTTAAATGTTGAGAAAGCCAGATTAGACCGAATTCTCACTAACAAAGAGATTCAGGCGATGATTACTGCATTTGGTACTGGCATTCATGAAGACTTTGATATCAGCAAGCTTAGATATAATAAGATTATTATCATGACAGATGCCGATGTCGATGGTGCTCATATTGCTACACTTCTTTTGACATTCCTCTACCGCTTTATGCCGCAGCTGATTAAAGATGGACATGTCTATCTGGCACAGCCTCCACTGTACAAGGTCGAAAAGAACCGTAAGGTATGGTATGCATACAGTGATGAGGAGCTGAATAAGATTCTGACAGAGATCGGAAGAGATAACAATAATAAGATTCAGCGTTACAAGGGACTGGGAGAGATGGATGCAGAACAGCTTTGGGAGACCACTATGGATCCTGAAAACCGTATCCTGCTTCGTGTCAATATGGATGATGATGCAGCCAGCGAGCTGGATCTGACATTTGATACGCTGATGGGAGACCGAGTTGAGCCAAGACGTGAATTCATCGAGGCCAATGCCAAGTATGTAGAGAATCTAGATGTATAATTATTCAGGTAGGACTCAGGAGGAATAGATGGACGACAGTAATATTTTTGACAATATAAATGAGGTCGACTTAAAGAGCACCATGGAGAAGTCCTATATCGACTATGCGATGAGTGTCATCGTCTCCAGAGCTCTTCCCGATGTCAGAGACGGATTGAAACCCGTTCAGAGAAGAATTCTATATTCTATGATTGAGCTTAATAACGGTCCGGACAAACCACATCGTAAATGTGCCCGTATCGTCGGCGATACCATGGGTAAATATCATCCACATGGTGACAGCTCAATTTATGGAGCATTGGTTGTTCTGGCACAGGAATGGAATACCAGATACCCATTAGTTGACGGCCATGGAAACTTCGGTTCTGTCGATGGCGATGGGGCAGCGGCCATGCGATATACTGAGGCAAGATTGTCCAAGATATCGATGGAGATGACAAGAGATCTCTACAAAGATACCGTGGACTTCATGCCAAACTTTGATGAGACTGAGAAAGAACCTACCATCCTTCCATCAAGATTTCCAAATCTGATGGTCAATGGTGCACAGGGTATCGCGGTTGGTATGGCGACGAACATTCCACCGCACAATCTCCGTGAGACGATTGATGGAGTCTTAAAGATTATTGATAATCAGATCAATGAGAACCGTGAGACCACAATTGATGAATTAATGGAGATTATTAAGGGACCTGACTTCCCAACAGGAGCGACTATTTTAGGTCGAAGAGAGATTGAGAGTGCCTATCGAACAGGACGTGGCAAACTGAAGGTTCGTGCAGTGACAAATATTGAGCTGATGAAGAA
>JAXJRI010000219.1:0-4836 GCA_036310685.1 Lachnospiraceae bacterium
AGCAACGGCCTTCTAAGCCGTAGGTCGGGGGTTCGAATCCCTCTTGGCACGTTTTTCAGTCCAGACTATAAGTACTGAGTGATAAACGAAGTTCTGATGGAAAGCATCTGAGAGTCGTAATATTTATGGGGGATATAGCGCAGCTGGTTAGCGCGCCAGATTGTGGCTCTGGAGGCCGAGGGTTCGAATCCCTCTACCCACCTTACTTTAAAACTGTCATGTCAGTGAGTATTTACTGGTGTGGCAGTTTTTTTGATTATTGCGAATCCATATATTGCATATTTTTCTTAAAAATCTATCCTCATATCTTTAAAAACTCTATTGTCTTCTATATTCTTCCATAGAATCTCTAAAGTCTTTATCTGAGAAAATTTCATCAATAGATAGATGCTTTTCTATATCTTGTGGGATTGAAGAGAGGGTTAAATTATGATATCTTTAAGTTAGTTATATCTAATTATAGTTCCGCTTAACTAGCTTTAGCTGCGAAGAAAAAAAGAGAGAAAGGGAATAACCATGTGGAAAGGCAAGGATAGAAAAGGAAGAAGGGGATTTGTGGCAGCATTTGCTGTATTATGTGCGATTGGATTGCTGCCAGGGAGGGTATCCCTTGCAGCAGATCAGACAGGTGAAAGTCAGGTATACGAGGGCGTTGGACAAGGACATAATGGTCCTATAAACCTCGAAGTGACAGTTAAGAATAAGAAGATAGTTAGAATTGAAGATAAGGGACAAGAGGAGACACCAGATTATTGGGAGAAAGCCAGATTGCTTTTTGATAAGATTATCTCTACCCAACATTGGGATATTGACGGAATCACAGGTGCCTCTGACAGCAGTGATGGAATCAAGGAAGCGGTTGGGGATGCACTTACTGGTGTAGAGATTGATCAGTCCGGTGCTGAGGACTCGGGTAATCAAGGCGGATCATCTATCGTTGCTCCAGACTATCAGGATCAGCCGGAGATTGTCAGTAATCCAGAGATAAATCCATCTAAGATATTTGCAGGGGGCAATGGAAGCGAGGATGATCCTTACTTGCTTTGTACATCAGATCAATTGAGGAGATTTGCTTTGTCTGTCACACAAGACAATGACTATCAGGGAAAATATATTGCACTGTCCCAAGATATCGATGCCTCTCAGGGAACATGGATTGCAGTAGGACAAGGCCTCTATCAATTCAATGGAACATTTGATGGAGGAGGACATGAGATTAAGGGTCTTCATGCAGGAAGTGAAGACCGGTATCTAAAACTTCAGAAAGATGCAACTGGTTATGGATTCTTTGGAACCCTTGGCCAGAAAGCTGTGGTAAGAGATCTGATATTAGAAGATGTGTCTTTCTATATATCAGGACCAGGTAATAATGCTGTAGGAGGAATTGCTGGTTTTATTCTTTCTGATTACGCGAAAGAAGATCGAACTGGTGCACTGGTTGACCATTGTAAGGTCAGCGGGACAGTAAAACTCTATGCAGATTCCTTTAATAATAATACCGGCGGATTGATTGGATATCAGGTAAGGGGAGCTGTGATTAATTCCTCTTCTAAGGTAAGAATTGATTGTACCGTAAAGGATGGAAGCAACTATGCAGTTGCTGGCGGTCTGGTAGGTAATCAGGCACTGGGACTTACAGCCAACTGTTACTCAGAATCTGAGATCACTGGAAGTTACGGCGCTGGAAACGGCGGATTTTCTAATATCGGAGTCCTCTGCGGAATCTTAGATGGAGATATGGTCAACTGTCATGCAAGAGGATCTGTCACTTCCCAGCAGCAGACGAAGTATATGGGAGCTATTGCTGGAACCATTGATGAGGAAGGTAAGGCATATCACTGCTATTATCAGGATAAAGTCAGATTATCTGCTGCAGGAACTCAAAAAGAACTTATCGCAGCAGGATATGTGGTAGATAAGGATAACAATGAAGAGACGATCAGTGAGGATGGTCGACGTTATCTTGGCGGAGTGGCTTATCAGCTTGAGTCAGTCGCATCTCTTGGAGAGTCCGTGGCTAATTCCATGAATGACTATCTTCATACATTCCCTGTGGAGCTTCATCGTTACAGTTTGAATGATCACTGTTTCAGGTCATGGACCATAGATAACGGAATCGCAGTGCCGGAAGGAGATTACACAATTGCTTCCTATCAGCTGTCAGAGGCGGATGTCGTAGCAAAAGATTTGACTGACGGAGTCTATTACGGAAGATCTGCTGACAAATCTACAATCGTTAAAATCACAGTCAAGGATTCTAAGATCAGTGATCAGAAGGTCTTAGCAGGTGATCAAAGCGGAAGCAGGTATTATGACGCCTTGGATACCGCTAGAGAGAAATCAGAACAGCAGGATGTCAGCAGCTATGGAAGGGCATCTGCAGAAGTCTTTGGCGGGGGAAAAGGAACGAAGGAAGAACCTTACCTTATCAGTAAGGAAGAAGAATTACGTGCAATTGCAGAGTCACTGAACGAGGATGAGAATTTTAAGGGAGTATATTTCCTTCAGACAAAAGATATCAAGATCTCTGGAGATAAAACTTGGCTGCCGATTGGCTGGGGAACTCTCAATAAGAATAAACAGTCTGATGAGATATATCATCAGTATCCTTTCTGTGGAATCTATCAGGGTGGGGGTCATACGATCACTGGACTTACCATTGGTACCTTAGAGGCAGCAGCTGAGGAAGGATATTATGGAGGAGGAGTCGGACTTTTCGGTAATATTGAGGGGGCAGAGATTAGCGACCTCAGTGTAAAAGATACATTTATTAATGTGAAATCTAAGAAGAAACATTCAGTCAATGCAGGTTGCCTGGCAGGACAGACAGGAGAGAATACTAAGATTGATCAGGTTTTTGTCAGTGGAGAACTTATGGCAGAAGCAGAGGAAGGATATGTCAGGATCGGCGGAGTGGTCGGTTACGGTGGAAATACTTTGATGACAAATACGATTAGTGATGCTTCTGTTTCTGCTGAATCTAATGGGACCGCTATGGCAGGAGGACTCTATGGAATTGATACAGACTGTCTCACTATGAATTGTGTAGCGAGTGGAGATATCAACGGTGGTAAGAAAGGGTCTGCTGGAGGATTCACTGGATTTGCTGGAGGCATTCTCTACAATTGCCTGTCTAGTGGGAAAGTTGTCGGACTCAATGCGGGTGGAAGCCGAGGAGTTATGCTGGGCGGAAGTGCGGTTGACAGCAACTGCTACTTTAACAAGGACGTCAATGTGAAAGACATTGGAACGTCTATCGGAGTGAAGTCTGCAAAGGATCAGCAGCAGGCAGAAGGCATAACAGAGAGTGAGATGCGTTCCGAAAATATGCTGCATGTATTGAATGACAATAATAGCAAAACAGATGCAGTATTGGAAGCATTGAAACAGAATGACAACTTAAATGTCAAGACGATACTTAAGAATCATTATGAGAAGGGAGTGACCCCATCAGGAATCTGGGAGCTTAAAGATGGACGACTGCTTCCAAAATTTATCGTCGATGATAAGACACAGGATAATACAGAAGAGTCTGGGAATCAGACATTGGATGTTGGAAAACCACAGGAGAAAAAGAATACTAATCCAACCGTGTCGAATACAGCATCAGTAAGAGATAGACAGCTGATTCCGATAGGAAAAGAGATCTACCGTATCATTTCCTCCAAGAGTCATACAGTGGAATTGGTGAAAGCTAAGAATCAGAAACGGGTGACCATACCTGCGAATGTTCAATATCAGGGAATGTCATATCAGGTTACTGGAATTGGAAAGAAAGCATTTGCTGGCAGAAAAATTAGAAAAGTTGTCATCGGTAAGAAGATTATTCAAATCAGAGCAGGAGCCTTTCAGAAGTCCAAGGTGAAAAGTCTTGTCATCAAGACAAAGAAGCTTAAGAAGAAATCAGTCAAGGGCTGTCTGAAAAGATCTAAAGTTAAGACGATCAGAATTAAGGTGGGCAGCAAGAAGGTTAATAAAAGATACGTCAAGAGATACCGAAAGATCTTCACCAAAAAGAATACAGGAAAAAATGTTTCTGTACGATAAGAAATCCTAAACAGTTCGTTATTCTTATGGATTTCATAAGATGATGATAAATAATTTTTTACAGGAGGTTTTAGTATGAAGAAGTTTACTAAGAGATTTTTATCTTTTACCATGGCTTTCACTCTATCCGCGTCACTTTTTACCGGTCTGGGCTACACACCGGTACGTGCAGCGGTTGGAGATAAATGGGAGCTTACCAAGGTTGCTAAGGACCAGGAGCTTACAGGCAAGTACTTTATTACTATCGGTAATGATTACTATATGTATTCTTCTAAATATGGTAAGGATATCGAGATGTCATCTGTTGATGAGATTTCAGAGGAATTCCAGAATGGTGTGCTTACAGAGTCTGAACAGTCACCGGGCAGTGATGCCTTAGAGTTTCAGAAGACAGAAGGTGGTTATAAGATCTTTAATCCCGAATTAAAGCAGTATGCCGCATATCAGACTGACGATAATACCTTAGCCTTAGTCGATAGTGCAGAAGAGGCTACCGTGTTCCAAGTAGAAAGTCAGGAAGATGGAACCATCATACTTTCTACAGAACTTGAAGGAAAGAAAGCATATCTTGGAATGGATGTTGATAGCTACTGGGGTGAGACCACCTATAGCATGAAGGACAGCAGCGATCAGGCAGCAGCTCTTTCTCTCTATCAGGTAAAAGAGCAGGAAGTCAAGGAAGCTTACGTGCTGATGAATATCCCTTACAGCCAGTTTTATCAGCAGGAAGTTCAGGGTGGCGTCGATGCCGTGACCAGCGCGACAGCAACCAAGAAGAGAGCATATAAT